>JAFSGH010000019.1 GCA_017440965.1 Clostridia bacterium
ATGCTTCCAATAGCGCAGGAGGGGAGAAAAACAGTCCGGTGGACTGTTTTTCGTTGGGAACCCTCGCCGGGGGTTCCCAAGTGCGAAGCACAAAATGATTAAAGTGAGTAATATGATTCCCAAACTTTCCGTGAAGAGGGACTTATAAAGCACACTCTCTTGTATACAAAAAGACCTCAGAAGTTTTCTTCCGAGGTCTTAATTTTAATTCTGATTATGCTCTTTTCTGAGACTTCATTGCTTCCTGAGGGAAGTCGATTCTTGCTATATCCGCACCCACTGCGGTAAGCTTTCTGACTACATCCTCATAGCCTCTGTCGATATGGATAATATCCTCTATCTCTGTAGTTCCCTTAGCACAAAGTCCTGCAATTATCATTGCGGCACCTGCTCTCAGGTCATCTGCCTTTACGGGAGCACCCTTGAAGGACTGCACGCCCTGAACGATGGCTGCCTTGCCCTCTATCTGTATCTGTGCACCCATTCTTGTAAGCTGGTCTACATATCTGAAGCGGTTATCCCATACGCTGTCCGATACAATGCTTGTACCCTCTGAAAGAGCCAGAAGCGTTGTAAACTGAGGCTGCATATCAGTGGGGAAGCCGGGGTGGGGAAGAGTCTTTATGTTACAGCCGTGAAGTCTGCCTGTTGCAGATACTCTTACTGCATCGTCAAATTCCTCAACCGTACAGCCGCATTCTCTGAGTTTTGCGGAGATGGGATCAAGATGCTTCGGAATAACATTCTTTATAAGAAGATCTCCCTTTGTAGCAGCTGCAGCTACCATATAAGTACCTGCTTCGATCTGATCGGGGATTATTGAATAATCACAGCCGTGAAGCTCATTTACGCCTTCGATCTTAATAACATCCGTACCGGCACCCTTGATATTTGCACCCATAAGGTTCAAAAAGTTTGCAAGGTCAACGATGTGAGGCTCTCTTGCGGCATTTTCAATTATCGTTGTTCCTCTTGCCTTTACAGCGGCAAGAATAACATTAATTGTAGCACCGACAGAAACCTTGTCGAAGAAAACAGATGCACCGATAAGCTTTGTAGCCTTTGCTTCAACTACACCGCCGTCTGTTGATATCATTGCACCGAGGGCTGAGAAGCCCTTGAGGTGAAGATCGATAGGTCTGACACCGCCGAAATTGCATCCGCCGGGCATTGCAACCTGAGCTATATTATACATTCCCAGAAGAGCTCCCAGAAGATAATAGGATGCTCTGAGATTTTTTGTAAGCTCATAGGGTACAAGTGAAGAACGGACATTTCTTGTGTCAATATTGATGGCAGATTTGCTTATATATGAAATAACTGCTCCCATTGCTTCAAGAATCTGAAGCATAGAAGAGATATCTCTGATATCAGGGACATTCTCAATGGTAAAAACGCCTTTGGCAAGAAGAGTCGCAGGGAGAATCGCAACAGCAGCATTTTTTGCACCGCTTATTTCTATTTCACCCTCAAGTCTTTTGCCTCCGCGAATCACAAATTTTTCCACAAAGGGCACTTCCTTAATCCTTTTTTTATCTATATATACGAGAAAAAATCATAATTACCTTACGACAGAATAAAACCGGAACTGCCGTAAATCTTTCTTTTTCTGCAAGAAAACTACATACTCACAGACTTTAGTATTGTATCACAAAGTTTGCAGAAATTAAAGTCTTTGTAAGAAAAATTTTTCAAAAAAGCTTTTTTTAGGAAAGTCCAACAAAAATCATTCCGTAATTTTGTTAATTCCGGTATTTAGCACATATTTCTTGCCGTTTATCAGTGCAATTGCACAGGTTTTTTCGGGAACAGTAAATGTGTACTCGGTTTTTTTGCCTGATCTTTCCCATCTTGATGCCACTTTTCCGTTTACAGTTTCAATAGAAGCCTCCGCAAAGGTAAAGCGATTGCTTGTAAGAGGAGCAAAAACAATATCCGTAAAGCCTGCTGTGCCTTCCTTTTGTCTGATGCCGCACATTTTCTCGTACATCCAGTCGCCGACAGCACCGTAGGCATAGTGATTAAAGGAATTCATATCAGGGGTTGCAAAGCTGCCGTCAGGCTTGTAGCCGTTCCATCTTTCCCACATAGTAGTAGCGCCCTGTGTTATGGGATAGCACCATGAGGGGAATTCATCCCTGACAAGAAGCTCATATGCAAGCTCTGTCTCACCGATGTCAGAAAGAACGTGAAGAAGATAGGGAGTGCCTACGAAGCCCGTTGTAAGATGGCCGAAGCCCTTTACGAGAGAAGTAAGCTGTGATGCAAGAGGCTCCTTATTTTCGTAAAGCCCGAAATGAAGAGCGAGCACGCAGGCTGTCTGTGTATCACACTTTATTTTTCCGTTTTCATCAATATATTTTTTGATAAAAGACTTTCTTATATTCCTATATAAATTCTTGTAATATCTGCAATCTATTCCGAGAACTTCCGAAGCTTTTATGAGAAGAGAGGTGGAATAGGCAAAGAAGGCTGAGCCGATAAGATCCTTTTCCGTAGCTCCCTCGACGGCCTCTTTGTCGGGAAGATCAAGAGCCAGCCAGTCGCCGAAGTGCCAGTGTCCCTCATAAAGATAGGGATCGGTGGAGATTCCCTCTTCGGGCTTTTTCTTAAGGGCATAGCTTCTCATAAAGTCAACCCAGTTTTTCATAAGTGAATAGTTTTCTCTGAGCAGCTCTTTATTTCCGTAGGTGAGATACATCTGCCAGGGAAGGATCGTTGCTACATCCGCCCAGGCTGATGAGCCGCCGTGATCGTCATATTTTGTGGGCACAAATGAGGGAATGCTTCCCGAGGGTTTTTGCATCGCCCTGAGATCTCCCATCCATTTTCTGAAGAATTTTTCAACATTGAAATTGTATGAAGCAACCTTACAGAATACCTGTGCATCACCTGTCCAGCCGAGTCTTTCGTCTCTCTGAGGACAGTCAGTGGGAACATCAAGGAAATTGCCCTTCTGTCCCCAGATGATATTATGGAAAAGCTGATTTATCATATCATCGGAGCAATTGAAATGTCCCGTTCTCTTCATATCCGAGTGAACAACGATTGCAGTGAACTCATCGGGAGAGACATCCTTCATACCGTCAATTGCAATATATCTGAAGCCGTAGAAGGTATATAATGGCTTTATCAGGTGACATTTTCCGTCCGAAATAAGAGTAAGCTCCTGCTTTGCGCTTCTGAGGTTTTCGGTATATACATTACCTTCTTTTGTGAGCTTTTCAAAGTGGCGTATCTTTACGGTATCGCCCTTGTCAGCTGTTAAATAGAAGGATATATAGCCTGTGATCTCCTGACCGAAGTCAATTACAGTATCTCCCTCAGGCGTGATTATAAGCTCTTTTCCGCGTATGACCTCCTGCTCGGTTATAAATTCACCCTCCTGGGGAATAAGTGTAGCCTTTGTGTAGGGGATGACCTTTACTGGAAGGCTCTTACGGGGAATAAAATTGAAATCAACGGTTTCTCCGTTATACATATGATTGTAACGGACCTTGTCCTCAGTATATGTCCAGGAGCTGTCGGTACAGATATTTACCTCTTCTCCGTTTTCATATGTTATTGAAAGCGTTGCAAGAAGTGCAACATTGCCGAAGGATATGATATCGGAGCTGAGATCATACCAGTTATGAAAACGCCAGCCGATGCCGACGCCGACGGATACGGTGTTTTCTTTTTCAATAAGCTCTGTTACATCATAGGTCTGATACTGAATTCTCTTATTATAATCTGTCCAGCCGGGATTCAGTACCGATGAAGTAACGCTTTTTCCGTTTATCTCACAGTTATATACACCGAGAGAGGTAATATGAAGCAGCGCCTTTACGGGAAACGGCTTTACCGTAAAACTTTTTTTGAAATTGATAACGGTATTTTTTCTCTGACGGGCAGGCTTTATCCATGATGCTGAAAAAATAGTGTTCATATGTTATCCTCCTATGATATGTCTGCAAAAAGTGCAGACAGTTTATTTTTAAGTGTTTTGTTTTCTTCCTTTTCAAGGTAAGGATCTGCCTCAAGTATTCTCTGAGCCTCGTCTCTTGCGGCATAAAGTATTCTTGAATCTGTCATAAGCGATGCTATTTTCATTGTCGGCAGACCGCTCTGACGGGAGCCGAAGAAATCACCGGGACCTCTTAGCTTTAGATCCTCCTCTGCAATCCTGAAGCCGTCATTTGTACTGCAAAGGATATCCAATCTCTTCTTGGTCGTTTCGTTTTCCTTGTCGCTGATAAGGATGCAGTGAGACTGTCTTTCTCCTCTTCCCACTCTTCCTCTTAACTGATGAAGCTGTGAAAGACCGAAGCATTCCGCATTTTCAATGACGATTATTCCGGCATTGGGTACATCTATGCCGACCTCTATTACAACGGTGCATATAAGCACATCTGCATCACCGTTTTTAAAGGCCTGCATTACCTCATCCTTTTTCTTTTGCTTCATCTGCCCGTGTAAGAGCAGACAGCGGATATCTGAAAAAACGGTAGTTCTCAGAAGCTCATAATATTCCTCAGCGGATTTTCTGTCAGCTACCCCTTCTTCGTTTTCCTCGACCATAGGACAGACGATATAGCACTGATTCCCCGCCCTTACCTCTTTTTTTATAAAGGAGTATATCCTTTCGTGATAATAGGAGGGAACGGCTACTGTTTTTATCTCCTTTCGTCCCTTGGGCTTTTCGTCAAGCACGGAAATTGAAAGGTCGCCGTAGATTATAAGAGAAAGTGTACGCGGAATAGGAGTGGCACTCATAACAAGAACATGGGGATTTTCACCCTTATCCTTGAGAGCTGCTCTCTGATTTACTCCGAAGCGGTGCTGTTCATCGGTTATTACAAGAGCACAGCATCTGAATACGGTGTCTGAGGTTATGACTGCGTGAGTTCCGATGACTATGTCAGCCTCGCCCGACATAATTTTTTCTTTTATGAGTCTTTTGTTTTTTGCGGTTGTGCTTCCCGTAAGAAGCTCTATGTTGATACCGCTTTCTCTGAAAAGATATTGAAATGTCTCAAAATGCTGTCTTGCAAGCACCTCTGTAGGTGCCATAAGTGCACACTGAAAGCCGTTTTTAACGGTATTGTACATAAGTGCAGCGGCAACGGCAGTCTTGCCTGAGCCTACATCTCCCTGAAGAAGTCTTCTCATAGGAGACGAAAGCTTCATATCGTTCACGCATTCGCTGACGGCTCTTTTCTGTGCGTTGGTAAGCTCAAAGGGAAAACGGCTCATAAATTGCTTTGTATGGTCATTTGTGATCCTGTAGGCTGTTTTCTCCTTTTCCGCAGTCCCGTGGGAAAGTATTCCTAACTGAAGCGTGAGAAGCTCCTCATATATAAGCCGTCTTCTTGCTGACTTTATTTCATTTTCGTCCTTTGGAAAATGAATGCTGCGAAGTGCATCCTTCAAGGACATAAGACGATATTTCATTATCTGATCACTCGGCAGCGTCTCTGTCAGCTTTTCCGAAAGGCTTTCAAGGGCGGTGCGTACAGCCTTTGCGATTGCCTTTGAAGAAAGTAAGGCATTTTGTGAATAAACGGGATGTATATATGCTGCCGTTGATGCTTTTTCGTATTTCGGAGACAGCATTTCCTTTGCTCCGAGATCATTTGTTTTAATTTTTCCGAAGAAGATGAATTCCTCATCCTCTTTCAGATCATTTACTACAAATCTGTTATTAAAAAAGGTCAGCGTCATTATGCCCACGCCGTCAGTGGCGCAGGTGCGGTACATTATTTTTCCGCTTCTTGTTTTTATGGGCATCGGGCGGGATATAACGATGGCTTTTATTGCCGTGATCGTATCCTCAGGTGCTTCCTTAACGGAAACGGTATCGTTCCAGTTTTCATAAGTCCGCGGATAAAAGCTGAGAAGGTCGCCGACTGTCTCAATGCCGAGCTTCCTGAAGCCCTCTGCTCTTTTTTCTCCGATACCCTTAAGAAAACGGATGTCTGTGGTGAAAATATCCTGCATGGCTGTTCCTTTTTTTTGAATAAAAATATCCTGAGAGGTTAAAAATGCGAATATAAGGGGGAATTAAAAATTGTTCGGTATGAAAATTAATGCAAAATGTATGCTTAAAGGAAAAAGGGCAGGCATTATGCTGACCTTTTTATTCTCCCGTATGCTTTTTATAACGGGCAGTGTCTGTCTTTTTGTTTTCCTCCTGTCGCTTTATGCGGGTGCAGAGGAGGTTTTTCCTTATGCGGAAAAAAAGACAGCGCTGATGCTTGCTTTTTTGCTGTTTTTTGCGTCTCTGTTTCTTTTTACTGCTTCTGCAGTATATTCGCTCTATTTCAGAGCGCGACTGTACTGCACCGGATTTTTGAATGAAGGTACGCCCGAACGCTTTTACGGTATAAAGCAGACGGTAAGATATTTCCGATGCCGTCTGCAGGTGATAGGGCTTAAGCTCCTCTGGGCGGTGCTGTTTTTCTCTCCCTTTTTTGTAAGCATTGCCTTTTTGCTGTTATTACTTTATGCCGAGAGGGAGATGATAAGGAGTATATTTTTTACTCTCATCCTGCTAACTTTCATACTTTTTATTATCGGTGCCGTTTTTTATTTTACGGTAACGGGAAGATACTTTCTTTGCACATATCTTCTTTTTGTAAATCCCCTTGAAGACTCTTCAGGGGCAGTGGAATCAAGCGTTATGGCTCTTGATAAAAGGCTTATTCGTCTCGCATTTTTACGGCTGAGACTTCTTACCTACGGTATTTTGTCCCGCTTGCCCTTTTTTATCTGCTATTACAGAGCCTTTTTTGAATATATGAATCTTATTATCTCTGAAAAAATATATTCGGGACAGCTTATCGCAGGCGGAGAAAAAAGAATAAAATGCAAAAATAAAAAAATCAGTTTAAGAAGACGGTATATCAGTCCATTCTGAGGGCTCTCTGAAGATTTCTTCCGAGAATTCCGTCCTTTGCCTCTTCGGGAATATCAAGGCCTTCTATCCTGTTGATGGCGGCCTTTACATAATCTGCTTTGTTATAGGGAAAATCCAGACCGAATATGCTTCTTGTATTGCCTGTCTGATGTATTACGGTGCGAAGCTCATCATCCGTAAGAGACCAGGCGCCGGGCAGACCGTTTTCACTCATAGCTACTGTTGTCCAGCCTGCATAAACGGTATCCTCCTCGGAATTTCTTGAAGCGTTGCACATAACGCATAAAGCATCTCTGAAGAAATGGTATCCGCCTATATGCTCCATGCTGAATTTCAATTCGGGATAAAACCATGCCACCTCGTCAAAAAGAAGAAGCTTGTAATCAGCTATTCTGTGCCAATGAAGTCCCGTATGGAAGGAGAGGAAAAGCCCGTCCTTTTCTGCTTTTTTGTATACTCTCTGTGCTTTTTCGGAAAGTATATTTTCCTCCTGGAAGGCAAGATGAAGCTTGATGCCCTTAAAGCCGTAGTTTATCATTTTATCCATCTGATATTCGATATCGTCTCTTTCAAAGTCCACCGTGCCGAAGCCGATAAGGGAGGAGTCGTCCTTTATTTCGGAATAAAGCCAGTCAAGACTGTCACCGGGAAGTCCGGCGCGCTCGTACTGCTCCTTGAAGCAGGTGAAGCATACCGCCTTTTCTATGGAGCATTCCTCCATAAGAGCTTTAAGGTCTTGTACCGTGGCACCGGGCTTTGATTTTTCGGGAAATACGTGAGCGTGGTTTGCCCATATGTGTTCTCTCATAGCATTTTTTCCTTTCTTAAAATCTTAATATTTCAATGCTGTCACATTCGTCATCGGCAGAGACCTCAATGAGGTTTACATCCTTTTTAAGCTTTATCTGTCGGAATACATATACTCCGTCGGTGATCTTTTCAGCCTTGTGCTTTTTGTCCTTGCCGTTTATGAGTATTCTGAGATTCTTGCAGTTAGTTATGCATCTGATATCGGAAAACTTGTCTGCCGTTTCATTTGTGTCGGTATTGCATATCTTTACAAAGCTTTTTGCCGAAAACTGTGAACGGTAATACCAGAAGGCATCATATGCGGTGCTTCTGTCAGCACTTACAAGCCCTCTTTTTGAGTCAACTGTCTTTCCGTCGGTGAGGAATCCTCCGAAATATGCGATGACATTCTTTTGTCTGCAGAAGGCTGTCCAGAGTCTCATATGCCAGGCGTTGTGTTCATTTTCCGTTGTTTCCGTTCTTTCGGGATTTTCGGGATATATTGCAAAGTATTTATCGGGATATCTGTTCTGAAGCTCCGAGAATCTTCCGCCTATGGAAATAAATGCATCAGGTTCGGATTTGCAGGGAATGGTGAGCATAAGGACATCTGCACCTTCGGGAATAGTATCTGCCGCTGTATTGATATCGCGTCTTAATACGGGGAATACCGCGGGTGCATATTTTGTTACGGTCTCCCTGAAAAGCCTGAAATAATTGTCATCAGCCTTTTCAGAGCAAACGACTGCTGTAAGCGAAGGATGGTTTCTGTTGAGAAGAAGAAAATCCTTAAGTTCATTTATATCCTTATCGGTATCTCCGCTGTAATGAAGATCATACCAGAAGAGCATACCGTCCTTATCTGTAACCGAGAGGAGATCTGTCTTTGACGGAAGAAGCTTTGCCAGAAGAAGATTACCGTCAAGGTCGCGAAGCTTCATACAGTCGCTTTTTATCGATGAACAGTCTGTAAGAGCAACACCGTTCAGAGGAAGCCTGAAGCCGTTGAGATATAAAAATCCGTCACTTTGAAGCTTTATGTCTCTGAGACCGAATGAGGTGCTTATCTCATCGAGGCACCGGGAGTCTCTGAGAAGCTTTGCGTTAAGCCCATATAAATAAGCACCGCTCTGTCCGTCCCAGAATTCAGGCATATCAAGAGAAAATACCGCACAGGGCTCAGTGGGCTTGCAGGTCTTTGAAAACAGTACATCGCCCTTCATATCGGTTACTGTATATGAAACAACATCGTAATTGTTCGGACGCACTATGTCAGTGCTTACCGTGATCTCAGCTTTTTTGTCCTTGATAACTGAGGTGATGCTGAGATTTTTTTCATTCTCCGTCATATTGAAATGGGAGCTGTCAACACATATAAGAGATACACCCGCAAACGCAAAAAGTGCATCGGGACGGGAGCCGGGAGTGACCTCGACTCTGATTTCATATTCCTCTCCCATATGCACCTCAAGTGACAGCAGCTGTCTGAAGCGGAACAGACCTTCCTTGTGAACACCTAAGAGGGTATCTCCGAGATATATTTTTGCTTCCCCGCTTATCTGCTGAAATTCTATATATACTGTTTTTCCGTCCTCGCTTTCAGCGGGTGTCCATTTTACGGAAAATGTGCCCTCTGCCATAGTCTCGGCAGTGTGAAAAAACGGCAGGTCCATAACGGTATCCGAAAAAGCCCTTCCGTTTTCCGTCTCCTTGGCGCTGTAAAGCCAGTTTTTGTTGAGATCTATAATCTTTTTCATAATTACACCTTCAGATCAACAGTGAGCTCCACGGGACAGTGGTCCGAGCCGTAGATCTCCTGATGTATTTTTGCTCCGACGAGCTTACTGTCAATGGAGGAGGAGCTTACAAAATAGTCAATGCGCCACCCTGCATTGTTCTGTCTTGCATTATAGCGGTATGACCACCAAGAGTATTCCGCTTCCTTTTCAGGATAAAAATATCTGAATGTATCGGTAAAGCCGGACTCAAGAAGAGTGTTGAATTTTGCTCTTTCCTCATCCGTGAAGCCTGCCTTTCCGCGGTTTGGCTTCGGGTTTTTAAGATCTATCTCCCTGTGAGCAACATTGAGATCGCCGCAGAAGATAACGGGCTTTGTCTCTTCAAGCTTTTTAAGATGGCATAAAAATGCATCCTCCCATTCCTCACGGTAGGAAAGCCTTGAAAGATCCTCCTTTGCATTGGGGGTATATACCGTTACAAGATGAAATTCGTCATAGGTAAGGGTTATGACTCTTCCCTCATTGTCAAAGCCCTCTTTTCCGATGCCGTAGCTGACATTGAGCGGTTTGTGTCTGGTGAATATTGCAGTACCCGAATATCCTTTTTTTTCTGCATAATTCCAATAGCTTTCATATCCGTCGAAGAACAGATCTATCTGTCCCTCCTGGAGCTTTGTTTCCTGTAGACAGAAAAAATCCGCCTGAAGCTCATTGAATACTTCCTTAAAAATCCCCTTGTTTGTTACGGCGCGAAGACCGTTTACATTCCATGAAATCAGCTTTATCATATTTTTTATTCTCCAAATTAAAGTTATTTTAATTGTAGCATAGTATAAATAGAATATCAATAATTTTACTTTTACTTCTCTCTTTTTTACCTCTTGAAAGTATCCGCCGGATATGGTATCATTATTCGGTATCATCAATTTCAGAAAGGAGGCTTTTTGGTATGATGTATTCTTTTTTTAAGCCGCTGTTTGACTTGACCGAACGCTTCGGCGAGGTCTATATGGCTGTTATAATATCCTTTTTCAATGCCGTATTCAGAAGGCCCCTTCTTTTTATATTGAGGAGCTTAAGACGGGCTGTCCGCCTTTTTTTCAGAGGTATTGTAATTCTGTTTGCTCCCTCGGATGCTGACTCATCCTTGTATGCGGATGAGGTGACGAGAGCGGCAAAAAAATGTGCAAAGGTGTTCTTTTCTCATCCCGGCTCCTTCCCGTCAGTGGTTCTGTATTACATAAAAAAAGCATTGGGAAGATATGATTTCGGTATAAAGACCTTGTATTTATGGCTCATTCCTGCGATATGTGCAGGCATTGTTTTATCCTGCTTCGGGATTATTTCTCAGAGAAGCCTTGCGCTTGAAATAAGCTGCGGCGGCGAAGTAATAGGCTATGCCCGGAATGAGGAAGTCTATCTTCTTGCAAAGGACAAGGCGGAGGAATTGCTAAATTTTTCGGAAAAGTCAAAGCTCCCCGAGGTAACCTATTCTCTCGGCTTTATAGACAGCACGGATTTCACCGACAGCACTCTTTTATGTGAAAGACTCATAGAAAAGGCGGATAAGGATGCGGTGAATGCCTGTGCCGTATATCAGGACGGAAAGCTTCTCGCCGTGCTTCACAGTGAAAACGATGCCAGAGAGGTTCTGAATTCCATTCTCAGTGAAAAAGCTGCGGATGAAGAAAATTATACGGTATCCTTTGCTCAGACTATAGAATATGTACAGGTGCTGTATCCCCGTGACGATATAGTATCAAAGCAGGAATTCAGAAAAAAGCTTCGGACGGGAGATGCCTTCGTTACGGATTATACTGCAAAAGCGGGAGATACTCCCGAAAGCGTTGCCTACAGCTTCGGAATGACAAAGGAAAGGCTCCTTGAACTGAATGCCCTTGATGAAAGCACGGCTCTTTTTGAAGCAGGCACTTGCCTTAAGGTGGAAAGCTATAATTCGGTGCTTACATTTAAAGAGATAAAGACTGAGGTCACTTCGGAAGAGGTGGATTTCGATGAGATCGAGATCAGATCAGCAGCACTCTACAGCGGCTCTTCAAAGGTGCTCTCTCAAGGTAAGAAGGGTTATGATCAGGTGACAAGCTTTGTCACATATATTGACGGAAAAAAGGTCTCTTCTGAGGAATTTTCCCGTCTTACCGTTGCTGATGCTGTGCCTCAGCGTGTGCAGATAGGAACAAAGCCGCTTGATGAAGCCTATTCAAATTCCATGGGCGGTATTTTCCTCTGGCCGATCGTTGGTGCGTACGGTGTGAATTCCGATTACGGCTACCGTTGGGGCAAGCTCCACGCAGGAATAGATCTCGGAATGGGCGGTGCCGCAGGCTCAAGTCTCGGAAAAAATATTGTTGCGGTAGCTCCCGGTGTTGTTACGGTGGCAAGCGTTCATTCAAGCTACGGATATTATGTTATTATTGATCACGGAAACGGACTTCAGACCTTATATGCCCACTGTCTTGCAGGCTCTCATATGGTAGAGGCCGGGCAGGTAGTAGCGGCAGGTCAGCCTATTGCAAGAGTAGGTTCTACCGGATATTCAACAGGACCTCACCTGCATTTTGAGGTCAGAGTAAACGGTAACCGCGTAAATCCGAGACCTTATCTCGGAATCTGATGAAGGGAGAGGATACTGATGAATGATTCTTATCTGGAGGGCAATCCTTTATTTGAAAGAGATGACCTTGAGGCTGATTTTATCAGAAGACAAAAGGAAGGCCGTCATAAGAAGATAAGCTTTGTTTTCGGCTTCTTTACCGTCATTTTTTCTCTGATAGGCTTTTTCGGTGTTATATTCAGTGCCGTAAATTTTATAAGCGAAAGGGCGGAAACAAAAAAAGAGGAAAAGCTTGCCTATTATAATGAATTTCTGCTTGCGGTTGCTTCTGTTGATCCCAAGCCCTTTGACGATATAACTGCTGCAGATACGGGAGAGCTTGTTGAGGTTGCAATATGGAGCATAATAGGCTCAGATTTAGAGCCTGACAGGTATGACTATTCAACGGGTGAGCTTGCCATTCCCGTAAGTGATGTGGAATTTCAGTATAACCGTTATTTCGGCTCTCAGCTTCCCATAAAGCATCAGACGGTCACAGGCTACGGCTACGAATTCAAATATAACGCAGAGGACGGCTGTTATTATATCCCCCTTACTGCAATAGAACCCGTATATACACCCATGGTTACGGATTCTGAGGAAAAGGGTGATACCGTTACTCTTACACTGGGACTTATAAATTCCGGTTCCTGGAAGCAGGATGCAAAGACCGGCAAAATCTCAACCCCCGATCCGGATAAATATGTGAAGGTCACTCTGATAAATTCAGGAGCGGGAAGCTATATAAGTGCACTTCGTGCCACTAACAGTATGGAGAGTGCTATCGTTGAGATATTTACCTCCGCCGTTATCGAAGAAAATACTTCATCTGCCTCTTTAGTCGATGAGAGCAGTACGGCAGCATAAATTTCCGGTTGTTTAATATAGGATCTCTGTCTGATTCTGTTATATTAAAATAATATATTAAAAAAGGTATCAGCCGTAAAATGCTGATACCTTTTCTTTAGTTATATTGGATGTGTTTTGTCGGATATGAGACAAAAGCTCCTTTTTTGAGCTTTGCTGCAACAAAACACCTCAGACTTTGTTTTATCAGTTCTGGAACATAATAAGCATAAAGCCTGCGGCAACTGCTGAACCGATAACACCTGCAACATTGGGGCCCATTGCGTGCATAAGAAGGAAGTTTGTGGGATTATACTTTCTGCCTTCGTTCTGTGCAACTCTTGCTGCCATAGGAACAGCGGAAACACCGGCCGCACCAATAAGGGGGTTGATCTTTCCTTTGGTTACAATATAAAGAACTTTTCCTATAAGAACACCGCCGGCTGTAGAGAATATGAAGGCGATAAGTCCGAGAGCAACGATGAAAAGAGTTTCCTTCTTAAGGAAATCTATTCCGTTTGCTGTTGCACCTACACATACACCGAGAAGGATTGTTACCATATTCATAAGCGCGTTCTGTGCAGTGTCGGAAAGTCTGTCGGTAACACCGCATTCCTTGAAGAGGTTACCGAGCATAAGCATACCGAGGAGGGGAGCTGCAGAGGGAAGGATAAGAGCTACTACGATAAGAACTACAACAGGGAAGATGATCTTTTCTATCTTTGATACCTTTCTCAGCTGAGTCATTTTTACTTCTCTTTCCTTCTTTGTGGTAAGAAGCTTCATAATGGGCGGCTGTATAATGGGAATAAGTGCCATATAGGAATACGCCGCAAGGGCAATGGGAGCGAGAAGATGTGCGGCAAGCTTTGAAGCTGTGAATATTGCCGTAGGTCCGTCAGCACCGCCGATGATTGCAATTGATGCAGCTTCCTGCGGCTCGAAGCCGAGAAGGATGGCTACAACAAAAGCAAAATAAATTCCGAGCTGTGCTGCTGCACCGAGAATAAGGGAAACGGGGTTGGAAAGAAGAGGACCGAAGTCTGTCATCGCACCGACACCCATAAATATAAGGCAGGGGAATATGCTTGATTTGACACCGACATAAAGGATCCTGAGAACACCGGAGTCGAACCAGTGAGCTCCTTCAACGGGAGCTGCTCCGGAGAGATCACCGAGAAGTCCGCCTGTTGTGTCAAGCATCATGTTTGCGCCGGGAAGATTTGCAAGGATCATACCGAATGCGATCGGAACAAGAAGGAGAGGCTCAAACTTTTTCCATATTGCCAGAACGAGAAAAACTCCTGCTACGCCGAGCATAACAAGATTCTGCCACTGAAGAGTGGCAAAGCCGGAGGTTTCCCATATACCTGCAACGACCTGAGTTATAAGATCCATAAAAGACCTCCTTAAAGGACCGCAAGAACTGCGTCTGTCTCAACAACCGAGCCTTTTGTTGCAAGGACCTGCTTTACTGTGCCTGAAGCGGGAGCAACGATCTCGTTTTCCATTTTCATTGCTTCAAGAATGAATAATACATCGCCTGCATTTACATTCTGTCCGACTGTGCAGTTAACTGCAAGGATGTTGCCGGGCATAGGAGCTGTGACCTTTGTGCCTTCAGCTGTTGCAACGGCGGGAGCTGCAGCGGGAGCTGCAGCAGGAGCTGCTGCGGGAGCAGCAACGGGAGCCGCAGCAACAGGAGCGGGCGCTGCTGCAGGTGTCACGGATGTGATCACGGCATCTGTCTTTGTAAAATCGACCTCATAATTTTTTCCGTTAAGTGTAACTACATATTTCATTATTCATTATCCTCCAGACATTTGATTGTGTTGAACTTAAGGCGGTTAAGGGGAATACCGCTTTTTGCACTTGTAACAGCCATAATAACTGCTGCTTCTTCTTCAGTGCAGTTTATAAGAGTAAGATCGCCTATTGACTGATTTGAGGGAAGGGGGGTGCCTTCGGGAGAAGCAGTGCTTACTGCGGTAGCGGGTGTCACAACTGCTGCCTTTTCCTTGCTTTCTTTTTTGCTCTGAAGGATATCGAATACCTTACCCATACAGAATACAAAAATTGCAAGGAAGCCGAGAACGATAAAAACAACTGCAAAGCCGACAACGGAAATAAGAAGAGTCTGTCCTATTCCCATCTCTGCGCCTGCACCGTAGATATTTTCAAAAACGCCTAATGCCTGCATCTTTTAGTCCTCCTCGATTGCTGTGATGCTGTAAGTGAAGGTGTGCTTTCTGCGCTCTTCTCTTACTTCAAAGAATTTTTCTGCGATCTGGGGGAAGGCAATGTAGGAAAGTACATCCTCATCGCACTTTGCCTTGTCGCCGAGCTCTGCCTTTGTCTTTTCGAAGGCGGGCTCAAGTGTATCTGCGAAACGGCATTCCATCGGCTTTTCATCTCCGAGAACGAGAGCCTTGAGCTCATCGCTGATAACTCCGGGTGCTCTGCCGTATTCGCCCTTTACATAGTTTTTGACTTCCTTGGAGATATTCTTGTATCTGCCGTTGAGAACATTGGAGGTTGCCTGAACACCTACCATCTGGCTCATGGGAGTAACAAGGGGAGGATAGCCCATATCCTTTCTTACTCTGGGAGTTTCCTCGAGAACCTCCTGAAGCTTGTCAAGCTTGCCCTGTGCAGTAAGCTGAGCAACAAGGTTTGAGAGCATACCGCCGGGGATCTGATAGCCGAGAGCATCTGTATCGGTTGCCATAACAACGGGATTGAGAAGTCCGTCCTTAAGGCAGGCTGCTCTGTAGGGCTTGAAGAAGTCATTAATTTTCTTGAGGCAGTCAAGATCAAGTCCTGTCTCATAGCCGTACTGACGAAGCACATATTCCATAGTTTCCGTTGCGGGCTGTGCAGTACCGCCGGAGAAGCAGGAGATAGCTGTATCGATAACATCACAGCCGGCTTCGCAGGCCTTAAGAAGTGTCATAAAGCCGAGACCTGTTGTTGAATGAGTGTGAAGAACAACGGGCATTGAGGTTGCATCCTTTATAGCCTTTACAGTGTCATATGCCTCCTTGGGGCTCATGATACCTGCCATATCCTTTATGCAGATGGACTGAACGCCCATAGCCTTGAGATCCTTTGCAGTCTTTACATAGCTGTCAAGATCGTGAATGGGGCTTAAGGTGTAGCAGATAGTTCCCTGCACCTCAGCGCCGTTCTTAAGTGCCTCATCAACAGCTACCTCAATATTGCGAAGGTCATTGAGCGCATCAAAGATTCTGATAACATTGATGCCGTTTTCAATGCTCTTTTTAACGAACATTCTTACAACATCATCGGGATAGTGCTTGTATCCTAAGAGATTCTGACCTCTGAGAAGCATCTGAAGCTTTGTATTGGGACAAGCCTTTCTGATCTTTCTGAGTCTCTCCCAGGGATCCTCGTTAAGATAACGAAGACAGGAATCAAAAGTTGCTCCGCCCCAGCACTCAAGTGAATAGTAGCCTGCTTTATCAAGAACTTCGAGGATGGGCTCGAATTCATCAAAGGGCATTCTTGTTGCAATGAGGGACTGGTTTGCGTCTCTGAGAATAGTTTCCGTAAACTTGATTTTCATTATATTTCTCCTTGTCTGAAAAATTAAACTCAAATATATACCAAAATACACTATACCACAAACTAATGCGGGACGCAATACCAAAGTTAAGGTAAAATAAATGATTTTTTTTGTATAATATATGAAAACTTGACTAAACGGGTGAAAAACAATATAATATAGACAGAATTATTCGGAGGATAATTATGCTTTGTCAGAACTGTAAAAGAAACGATGCAGGAGTGCATCTTAAGAGAATTATAAACGGTGAGGCTGCTGAGATACATCTTTGCGGTACCTGTGCCGTTGCCCTCGGTATAGGCGATACGGCGGGCAGCTTTTCACCCTTCGGCGGTGTTCAGGGAGGAAATCTCTCACATGCCGATACGAGAAGGATGAGTAATAAGGGAATAAGATGTGAGACCTGCGGCTTTTCCTTTGAGGATATTGCAAGAACGGGAATGCCGGGCTGTCCCGATTGCTACCGTGTTTTTGCGGGAAAGCTGAGACCAACCCTTGTGAAGCTTCACGGAAGAGCAGTTTTTAACGGAAAAGGGCCGTCCTTTGCCGATGGACAGGAGGCATCTCCCGACAGCCTTTCAGAGCTTCGCGAGAGGCTTGAACAGGCGGTCCGTGAGGAGAATTTTGAGCTTGCCGCCGTTTTAAGGGATGAGATACGCTCTCTGAGCGAAAAGGAGGTGCAGTAATGTCTCAGGCTTCATCTAATACACAGCTTGACGCCGTGCTTTCAACAAGAGTGCGTCTTGCAAGAAATATTGACAAAATTCCTTTTCCCGTAAGGCTTAATTCCATAGAAAAGCAGAATGTGAATTTCGGAATATGCCGATTTCTGTCAGAAAAGGGCTGTGATCTCACTCTTACCGAAATGAGCTCGTTATACCCTTATGAAGCAATATCTCTTGCCGAAAGGCATCTCATAAGCCCCGAATTTGCTTCGGCCTCCGAGGGAAGAGTGCTTCTTATGTCTCAAAACGAAGAAATAAGCATAATGCTCTGTGAAAGAGACCATCTGAGAATACAGTGCACAAAGCAGGGGCTTCAGACGCAGGAGGCCTTTGAGGGGGCGCAGATCTACGACGAACTTTTGTCCTCAGGCTTCAGATTTGCATTTGATCAGAAGTTGGGATATCTCAATCAGAATCCCAAGGATATAGGAACGGGTATGAAGGCATCCGTGCTTATGCACCTGCCTGCACTTTCCGCAACGGGTGCTATGGCCCGTATTTCCGCTACGGCATCAAAGCTTGGCTTTTCTGTCAGAGGCTCTTACGGTGACGGTGCCTCGGTCAAGGGAGATATTTTCAGAATCAGCAATACCGTTACTATGGGTATCAGTGAAAATGAGGCTCTTACAAACCTTAAGACTATGGCTTTGCAGATAGCAACAAAGGAGCGTGCAGCTGCCGAGGAGCTTATCAAGGATATCGGAATAAGGGACAGAATAAACCGCTCGGCGGGAATTATCGAAAATGCCGTTCTTATGTCATCTGATGAGATGATGGAGCTGTTATCCTGGGTAAGGCTTGGCGCTGTCTACGGTGCTGTTAATGCCGATATACCGCTTATCAATAAGCTTTTTGTGAGTATGCAGCCCGCAACAATGAATGTGCTTGCAAAGAGAAAGCTTACGGAAAATGAAAGAGATGAGATAAGGGCAAAAACCGTAAAGCAGATATTCAGGTGAATTAAAAAAGCTTTTTTACCATATACTGAAAGCAGACCGAAAGTCTGCTTTTTTCTTTTTTCAGACATACTTATGCGGAAATTTTCCTGATATAATGACTTGTTTTTTGAGGTGTATTCAATGTTTATGTTTACGGGCTTTTCAAGTAAAGCAAATACGGCACTTAATAATGCCGTTAACTGTGCTGAGGATATGGGACACACATATGTGGGCAGTGAGCATATCCTTGCAGGACTTCTCAAGGATCCTACGGGTGTGGCGGGTGTTATTCTCAATTCAAAAAAAATAACATATCAAAGCTTTTACGAGGTTATAAAAAGCAATATCGGGATCGGAAATCCTACAAGCCTTACGGAAAAGGATATTACGCCGAGAGCTGCAAAGATCATAACTGCGGCTGTTCAGTCAGCACGGGACTCGGGGACTGCACTTACGGGAACAGAGCATCTTCTTATGGCTATTCTCAGAGAGCAGAGCTGCTTTGCAAACAGAGCTCTTGTAAAAATGGGCGCGGTTCCCGCGGATATTTACGGCGAACTGACAAGAACTCTCGGCGGCTCGTTTCAGGAGCAAAAGGGGATAAAGAGCAGGGAAAGATCCGCTGTCGGAAGCAGGCTTACAGGACTTTCAAAATACGGCAGAAACCTTACCTCTGCCGCAAATCTCGGAAAGATAGATCCGGTGACGGGCAGGAATAAGGAAATTGACAGAGTGATAAAAATACTCTGCAGAAAAACAAAAAATAACCCTTGTCTGATAGGGGAGCCGGGCGTCGGAAAAACTGCCGTGGCAGAAGGTCTTGCCCTTCGTATTGCATCAGGTGATGTTCCCGATATTCTTAAAAACAGTGAACTTTATTCACTTGAATTGACCTCAATGGTAGCAGGAGCAAAATACAGAGGTGACTTTGAGGAGCGTATAAGAAATGTGATAAATGAGGTCATTGACGCAGGTAATATTATCCTTTTTATCGATGAGATCCATAATCTTATCGGTGCAGGCTCAGCAGAGGGGGCTGTTGATGCGGCAAATATACTGAAGCCCGTTCTTGCAAGAGGAGAAATAAAGCTTATAGGCGCTACGACTATAGATGAATACAGAAAAAATATAGAGAAGGATGCTGCTCTTGAAAGGCGTTTTCAGACCGTATCGGTTGAACAGCCGACAGCAGAAGAGACTTTGGAGATCCTCAGAAATCTGAAGCCGTCATATGAGGCATTTCACGGAGTCAGCATAAGTGAGGAGGCTCTCAGAGCTGCTGTGGAGCTGTCTGAAAGATATATTACAGACCGGTTTCTGCCCGACAAGGCAATAGATCTTGTGGATGAGACGGCATCGGGTGTCAGAATAATGAGAGATGACAGTCCTCCTGAAATAAAGGAGCTTGAGAGGAAGGCTGAGACGGCAGGAAAAAATAAGATCGCAGCAGTCAATTCGCAGAATTTTGAAGAGGCAGCCGCCTTCAGGAATGAGGAGATAAGATGCTTCGAGGATATAAGAAGGGCAAAGGCTCAGCTCAAAAATAATAAAACTCCTGCCGCAGAAGTGACTGCCGATGATATCGCCTTTACGGTAAGCTCGTGGACCGGTATTCCCGCAGGAAGCATAAATGAAGATGAAAAGCACCGTCTCAAGGAGCTTGAGAGAGTACTTTCCGAACAGATCGTCGGGCAGGATGAGGCAGTAAAGGCGGTGTCTTCCGCCGTAAGACGCGGAAGATCGGGACTTTCCGATCCATCGAGACCGATAGGGGTTTTTCTTTTTTCAGGACCTACGGGAGTGGGAAAAACGGCACTTGCAAAGGCACTCGCTTTTGCAGTTTACGGCAGTAAGGATGCTCTTATAAGAACCGATATGTCGGAGTATTCGGAAAAGCATTCCGTTTCAAGGCTTATAGGCTCTCCGCCCGGCTATCAGGGCTTCGATGAGGGTGGTCAGCTTGTGAAAAAGATAAGATCCCGTCCTTACAGTGTAATACTTTTTGATGAGATTGAAAAAGCTCATCCCGATGTTTTCAGCTTTTTACTGCCCGTGCTCGAGGACGGTATTCTCACCGCCGCTGACGGCAAAAAGGCGGATTGCAGAAATTCCGTTATAGTTATGACCTCCAATGCAGGAGCAAAGCTTATGGGAAATGATCTTCATCCTTTAGGATTTGATGCTGATGACGGTGTAAAGAATGGCAAATCAATAAAAGCTGCTGCGGAAAAGGAGCTGAAAAGGATATTTCCGCCGGAATTTCTCAACAGAATAGACGAGATAGTAATCTTTTCCCGTCTCGGAGAAGAAGAACTAAAAAAAATAGCGAAACGCATGATAAATGAAACGACAGAAAGGCTTAATAAAAAAGGTATTGAGCTGACAGTAGAAGAGGAGGTCTATAAATATATAGCAAACAAGGGTGCAGATAAGGTATACGGGGCAAGAAATCTTCACAGACTCATAGTAAATGAGCTTGAAGCTCCGGTCTCTGTCATTCTCTGCGAAAATGACAATGTGAAAGAAATCCGCTTCGGTATTGCAGACGGCAGTCCCCGTGTCGAGTATTTTACTAACGAAAATTTTGGTGAAAATAAATAAAAGAAGCCGATATTTTTTTACGATTCAATTAATATATAATTAATAAATGACAGTTGAAAAATAATTTAAAAAGTATTATAATAACTCCGTATAGATGCGTCTATTAAAGATGCAAATTTAAAAAAAGGAGTTGTTATTGATGCGTTTAAAAAAGGTTCTCAGCGTATTTCTCGCTGCTCTTATGCTTTTCACAGCAATGTCCCTCGGTGTAACGGGTGTTGCCGTTGAAATAGACTATGACGCTCAGTATCGCTCACTGGCTAATCTTCTTAAAGATGAGCATGTCCGTGAGCTCACCAACTACACAGTTTCAAATACCACTCTTGATAACGGAACCGAAGGCTTCGATCAGGAGGCAAGAGGCTTTGCTTATGACCATAAGGTCGTTGCAAAGGACAATGCAGAAGGATCCATTCTTAAGGCATCCAACCGTTTCTTCTTTATTGCAGAATCTCTTATGAGCTTTAAGTACGGTGTAGGCTGCTATGATGCAAATACTCTTGTAAAGTATGTAAGCGAAAAGCTCAAGCCCTTCTTTGCTTCCACCTCAGGCTCCGGTGAAGTTATCTATGAAGACTTCTACGGCAACCGTTATTATCCCAGTGCTGAAGAAATAGCAGCATATAAGGAAGCTGCAAATACCATCATCGGTGTCGGTGCTGAGGTAAACCAGGCTACCCTTACAGAGCTTGGTATTTACTTTATGGAGATGGATGACTGGAGATACTACAATGTAGATACAGTTCTTAAGTATTTCGTAGGTAATGTGCTTATGGTCAATACCGGTAACTGGTATCACAGATTCTCCTTTATCGTTCAGACATCCGTCAGCACGATTCTTGAGGAGACCGACGGCATTGAAAGTGTCGGTCAGCCCAACCTTACTCTCAGAACAGCTGTTTATCAGTTTGCATATCAGAAGGAATACAATGAGAGTGCATCCAAGTCATACTATTCATTCGCAGAGCCTTCTCTTGACAGAGTATGGGAAAACTATGCAAGTGAATACGGATTTGACAGAGTTTCCGCTGACCTTACCGTTCCTATGGACGGCTTCCCCGGACTTCTCCGTGAAGGTCAGGCATCTGCCTATATGATAAAGATCACTGTTGACGAAACGACGATCCCTTATCTTCAGGAGGTCAACAATAAGTTTGTCAGCTATATTTCCACTCCCAAATGGGATGCAGGCTTTGTTGACTGGACAGACGCTACCGTTAATGCAAGCCCCGATACACCTATTATTCTCGGTTATGCGGCAGAGCTCACTAATTTAAGTAATGAGGCTCTTGTTGCTCTTTTCGGCGACAGACTCGGTAATATGGTAACACTTGCTTATCTGTTCAAGACATCAAGAAGTGCTCCCACAAGAACAGTCCGAGGTGAGGCTAAGTATGTAGCTACTCCTGAAAAGCTCGACGATATCATTCACGATCTTGATGCTCTTATCTCTCCCCGTGAAGGCGAGATTGGTGAAAACGACTTGTTCATAGCAAACAGAGTTGCTACTGTTGTTAAGCAGTTCCTTGATGTCGGCAGCCTTTTAGGTGTCGAAGGCGGTCTTGAATATACAACTCTTGAAGAGCTTGTAGGTCAGGTGCTTCAGCAGCTTGTTTTCCAGGACGGCATAGTAAATTTGCTTGTTGAGATGCTTTATCCCATGATCGTTAATCTTCTTGAGGATACTCTCGGCAATCTTACCGGTGTCGGCTTCCTTGACGGTGCTATCCAGGATATTCTTAATGATGTTATTGATGATAATGACCTTGCTATCTATCCTCAGGCATTAGGTGCCAGAATTGAAGCAGACTATCCCGGAAAATATACTGTCGCAACCACGATTCTTAAGAATACTCCCGATAATAAATGGGAAAATGTTAATTTTGAGGCTATGACATGGGGTGTCAATGAGGCTCCCATATCTGAAAAATCCGAATATTTCCTTAATGCACTCTGCGCAGGTCTCGGCGGATTTACCCGACTTCTTGTTACCTTCCTTTGCGGTGACTATGAGTATGAAACAAAAGCTATGCAGGATATCGGTAACTTCGGTAGATACTATGACCTTAAGATCATCCCCGCGCTTTCCGCTTGGCTCGTTTCACAGGGACTTTATACAAAGCTCTTTATACCGCTTTACAGAGTTCTCGGTCTTAACGAAGACGAATATCTCTCTTCTGAGAACTTCCATAAAGGTGTTGTACAGGATATCAAGTCCTGTCTCAGAGAGGCTGTAAGACCTGTCATTACATGGGTTAACAACCATGTTGCAAAAAGACCCTTTGAAACAATAATGGCTCTTGTTCCCAATCTTGTTCATTTCCTTTCAAGAACAAGTACCGTAAATCTTGATTATGCGGATGAGTGGGAGTCTCCCAGCTTTGCAACAGCTCAGGAAGATGCTCATATGGGCTTCAGTCAGGTGCAGACATATTCTCTTTGGGGAATAATGGAGCAGGTATATGTATCCATTCAGGGTATTATGGGCTTCAAGATCTGGTCCGGCTCAATTGCATCCTTCCTTTCAAAGCAGTCAGGTATGCTCTCATCTCTTAATGCTCTTCTCAATGAGGTCATTGACTTTACATATGATACAGATGAGATATATTCAGTAAATACAGCCTGCTATTCTGACTATGCAGGAAATATCGTTCTTCCCGACTCTCAGGAATATGCAATGAATCCCTCTGCATATCCCAATGAACACTCAGTATATTATTCCGATGCATCAAATACACAGCTGTCTCTTGTTAAGGACGACGATCATCCCTTTGAACATCAGAATATAACATATGTCCAGAAAAACTATTATCTCCCCGCTGTTCCCGAAAAGAAGCTTATTTCCTGCGGTGAGGTATATAGACCCACAGAATGGAACACGATAAAGGTTGAACATCCCGGTCTTGTATTCCTGTTCCTTCTCCGTTATGTATTCTCTGCTCTCGGCTACAGATATGACCTGAATGAAGAGAATAAGCCTCCTATGCTTATTGAGTGCTTCGGTCTTGATCTCAGCGGCGAGCTCTTTATGGGACTTTCATTGGGTGACATTGTTTACAATATTATGCTTCACCCCGACGAAGCCATCTGTGCTCTTCTTGAGCTGTTCTATTCAAATGAAACAGGTGACTTCTTTACCCGCACTCCCTATACATATCCTGTTGAGCCTATAGATTATCACGAAACCACTCTTCTTAACAGAACCATCAATCCCACTCTCAGCTACGGTGCAGATGTCAAGTATTCCAAGTACTGGACAAAGGAATATGCAAATGACTTTGTTGCAAGCTTAGGACCTCTTGCAGAAGATGTTCTCATAATGCTCGGTCTTGAGGGTATGGAGGACGGCTTAGGAGCCTTCCTTAAGAATCTGCTTAACGAGAACGTATTTAATAACGATCTCGTAAATATGCTCTTTAATATGATCTATCAGCTTCTCGGCGGTCTTAATGACAGCCTTGGCTTTGATATTGAAGCGATCCTTAATGCTGTCCTTGATGTATCCTTCAAGCCTGCAGATATTGCAAGAGCACTTAATAAGATGATAGGTCACGAAACTCAGGCATCAAGAGAAATTGCATCGGTAAGCACTTGGGCAGAGCTCTTTGACGGCGGCTATCAGATAGATCCTGTAACAGGTGAACAGACACCTGTAATCAAGGATGCAGAACTTGACTGGGGTATCGACACGGCAGAGGAGCACGGACATTCTCCTGCAGAGAGCTTCCTTAAGACGGTATCCGCTCTTCTATCCCCCGCAGCATTTGCTATCAAGTTCTTATTTATGGATCAGGACCTCAGTATTCTCGGTCTTGTAAATCTTCCCTCATATGCAGGCTATCAGTATGCATTTATCGGACTTCTCGAGGCTCTTTCCTGTCCCAATATCCTTACTTACGACGATTACTATAAGGCATCTCTTGATCCCGACTGCGGTGATGCAAATACCATCTATCATCTGTTCTCTCCCTTACTGGGACTTCTTGATAAGGTATATGCAGATCCCGTCAATACGCTTCTCAGCCTTATTCCCAATCTCCTGTTCTTTATCTCAATAGGCGGTCTTAATGATCTGGTAAATAACCTTATTCATTTCGCTTATGTTCTTCTTGATATTCTTAAGCCTATCATTAACGCTTATGATCTTCTTGACGGACTTATTTCCAATATTGAGATCTCAGGACTTACCATTAACCTTACTCTTCCC
The DNA here is from genome assembly GCA_017440965.1 of Clostridia bacterium. Taxonomy (GTDB): domain Bacteria; phylum Bacillota; class Clostridia; order Oscillospirales; family Acutalibacteraceae; genus RUG806. The sequence continues at coordinate 24,944 of JAFSGH010000019.1, forward strand.
CTTGATATAGACTTCAACTCTCTTGTAAGCGACCTTCTCGGCGCACTTCTCGGCGGAGTTCTTACAATAGAAGGAGTTACTCTTACACTTCCTTACATCGATCTTTATACTCTTTGTGTAGGTACACTTGAGAAGTTTACATCCAAGGAAGTAAGAAGCACGGTATATCTTAATGCAGCAGGCGGCGGTGAGCTTCTTACTGCGCTTCTCAGAATCGTATTTGAAGTTCTCTTTATGGATGAGAACCACAAGGCTCTCAGCCAGATCATTGCAAATCTTGCAGGCGAAGGAAAGCTTGATGAATACGATGAAGAAACGCTGTATATGGTAATAGACGGCTTGTTCGGGCTTTTAGAGGAATATGAGGTTCTTGATATGGTGCTGTTCGCGGTCTATATGCTGATATCTAAGCTCGTTCCCGTTGCAGACACCCTGGCGCCCAGATTTGCGGCAAACAATATGACGATCACCGATCTTATTGATTCTGCAAGCAATCAGGATCTGTTTATGGCAAATCTCGCACTTATTCTGAAGGATCCCAATGATTCCGAGGTGCCCGGTACAACATCAGACGGCAACGCAATAGGCGGTCTGTTTGATAGAATAAAGGCATTGTTTGAAAGAATAATTGCTTTCTTCAGACAGCTCTTCAGCTTCGGCGGCTGATACATTTAACCTGAATAATGCAGATTGAAGGGTTTATCCCTTCAATTTGCATTTTTACCTTATAAGAGGTTTCTTTATTAACTTAATTATTCAATGACCGTACCGACGGAAAACAACCCTTCCCGTGCGGCAGATAAGAGGAAAAACGGCCGCGCAGGTAAGCTGCAAAGCGGCTGTTGTTTCAAAAACCTATGTTCTCAAAACGGAGGTTATATATAATGAAAAAAATAATAGCAGTTTTAATGTCTCTTGTTATAATAGCCGGTATCTCTGTTCCTGCATTTGCTGCAGAAAAGGAATGTGACTGCGGCTTTAATCCCGTTATCTATGTTGCAGCTCTGGGCAGTGCAACAGTGTATGAAAATCCCGGCACGGAAAACGAAAAAGCACTTTTCCGTCCCGATACAATGCCTTTGGTAGAGGAAGCTGTTTCAGTTATCCTTCCCGTTATCCCCGCTCTTATTGCAGGTGATTTTGATACCTTCGGGGATGCTCTTATCGGATTCATCAATTCTGCCTTCGGCGCTCTCGCACTTGACGGTGACGGAAATTCAAGGGAAAATGTATATGCTCCCGAGGAATATCCCGTAAGCGGCGATCACGGCATTGAGCATTCTTATTATTTCGGATATGATTTCAGACTTGATCCCTATGAGCACGCAGACAGACTTTACAAGGATATTCAGACCCTTAAAGAGCTTACGGGCCACAGTAAGGTTCAGCTCAAGGCTTCAAGCATGGGCGGTGTCGTTACTATGGCATATCTTGAAAAATACGGCACAGAGGATATAGAGACTGTTATCTTCCAGAACTGTCCCATAAAGGGAACTGCTGTTGCAGGTGAGCTTTTCTGCAGAAAATTTGAGATAAATAAGGATGCTCTCCTGAACTATGCTCTCGATGCTATCCCCAGCCTTGAGCAGGATTTTCTTCAGGGCTTCCTTTACGGACTTGCTACTGCTCTTGATGATGTAGGTGTATGGTCGCTTCTTTTATCAATGGCAGATGTTATAGTTGAAAATCTCCTTGACAGAGTGTATGATGAAGCACTTATTCCTATTTTTGGTACTCTTCCCGGTATCTGGAGCTTTGTTCCCGATGAATACTATGAGGAAGCAAAGACTGTTATGGTCGATGAAAGCACTCAGGCAGGTCTTATCAGAAAGCTTGATAATTATCACTATAATGTTCAGAAGCGTGCAGAGGATATCCTCAATGAGGCTAATAAGGATGTAAAGATATACATCGTTGCAGGCTATGACATTCAGAGAACTCCTCTTGTTACGGCATACATGAATACCTCTGACGGAACCGTAGATACAAAATATGCTTCTGTGGGCGCAGTTACTGCTGATATAAGAGATACTCTCCCCGAAGGCTATACTCAGGCAATTGATGACGGTCACGATCATATTTCTCCCGACTTTATGATCGATGCATCAACCTGTGCACTTCCCGAGCAGACCTGGTTTATCAAAGATATGCTCCATTGCACAACTCACGACGGACACGGAAAATTCTATGAGCTGATGCTGACAGGTGAAGAGCAGTTTTATGTTGACACCTACGAGGAATATCCTCAGTTTATGCAGAATAATATTCCCGATATGACCTTTGATAAGGTGGAGAACCTTTCTGCAACGGAAAAATTCAAAAAACAGCCTAATTTCACCAATTTTGTAATGATGCTGAGATTCTTTATTGATACCGTAAAAAGCTTCTTTGCAGGTCTTTTTGTAAAATAAAGATATAAGCTGGTATTCAATTGAGCAATTTTGCATTTCGAACAAATTTCATGCAATTAAAAGGGGCTGTAAAAAGACAGCAAAAAAAAATCCGAGATTCACGATATTGTGAGTCTCGGACATTTTTTTTGTTGATAAAATGTTTAAAACTAAATTTTTATTATATAGGAAATTGCTCGCAATGTGAGCAATTTTGCTTATAACAAAAAACACCTTTTCGCCCCCAAGATTGGGGGACGGGGGGTTGAAGCAGAATGCTTTTTTATTAGAATTTTAATACACTAAATAGACCGATAGAAAAAAACTGTCAGTTACATGAATAGAAGTCACATTCTTTCAAGTAGCATTCTGACGTACTGCTTGTTTCACAGATGGTATTTATGAAGATTAAAACCACAAGAAATCATCGAAATTTCAAGAAATACTCCTTTTATATCGATAGCATTAATGAATTAATTATTTGTTCTTATTATTTACAAATTGAGCAGCAGCATATCTTGAATGAACATTAAGCTTTTTGTAAATCTTTTTTGTATAGTCATTTACTGTATGCTCGGAAATAAACAAAGTCTTTGCTATTTCCGAATTGCTGTAACCGCAGGCTATAAGATCAAGAACCTCAAGCTCTCTTTTTGTAAGTGCTTTAAGCATGTCGTCAGTTTTATCTCCCACATTATTAATAATTTCTCTATTTTCAGGAACTGTGCTTGTTATCTGTATATCAGGAACTGTGCTTGTTATCTGTATATCAGGAACTGTGCTTGTTATCTGTATATTGTTAATAACAGTATCAGAATCGATTTCCTGTTTGTTTCCGGTATCAGGTTCTGAGTCAGGAACCGGTATATTTCTTTTGAAAGCATACAGAAAATAGGGTTCGAGCTGTAAATAAACTACTACAAGGATTACCATAATTATGCCGTAAGTCAGATTCAGCATTGAAGGAATATCGCGGAAGACTTCAACCATTGTGCTCTGAACAAGCACCGCAACAAGTGCAAGACCGATAGTGACCGGAGTGAGGTATTTTGACGGGTATGATTTCATCATCATAACACAGTAAAGGGGAATCATCTGGCAGGGAACCATACCGATGCCGATAAGAACACAGGACACATAAGAAAGCGCAGGTATATAGGCTGCCGCGTACATCAGCAAAAAGCCTAGTCCTCCGAGAGCCATTGAAACGGAAATTGAACGGAAGGGATGTATGTTGAGCTTTTTATAAAGCACATAAATAAGTATTGAGATGGCTGCATCCGTGAAATATGCAACAAACACCCCGTTGGATACCTCTCCCGAAATGGAAGGCCCCGAAACTGCCATAAGAGCAGAGATGAAAATAAGAATATACGTTCCTGAAAGCAGCTTTTTAGGTGCGGTGAAATTATCTTTTTTTCTGACGTATTCCGGAAAGCTGTCCTTGGTTGCCGGAATACTGAAATAAAATACGGAAAGAAAAATCAGCGCGAAAACCGTAACGATACGGAAAACGGGGAAGGTTATGGGAAGAAAATCGTTCTGCACGACGGAAATCAGAAGCAGAGATACGCCGTATGCTATCGTAAGGTGTCTTATTGTTGCCTTTTCAGAGAAAAAGTTTACCATAATGAATGTTTCAAAGCCTATCATTGTGCAGCAGACAAAAATGTGTGCATATATGAGAAATCGCAGAAGATTTACGTCCAAGGGGAAAAATAGCCCGAAAAGTGTTATAAGAGCTGTAAGGGTGCAAAGCCTTCCTGCGAAAACTACCTTCTTGGGAAATATCAGCATAAAGAGAATCGAAACAATATAGGCAACAGCGATAAGAGTTGCAACATTATCTATAGATATAGGTAATGGAGTTCTTCCGTCAATATTGAGAGCAGGGCCCATAAAGTAGATAAAACCCATCTGCCAGAAGCAGAACATGGAAAAACACAAAAGCTGCCACATTGGCGGATTCAGTCTTTTTTGTTGATTGTTAAATAATAATGAGTTGCTCATAAAACACCTCTTTATAAGAAAATACTGTAAATTCGGGTAGTATCCCTAAAAAACCCCTTGAATTAGGGATTGTAATACTCCCTGTTTTTTAGATAAAATCCTATTGTAGATACGATTGCAGATAAAATTTTGTTTATATTTACCGAAAACTGCACTCTTATTATTTATTTATAATAACAAATAATCAAAAAAATATCAATCTTAGTATTTGCATTTTTATCAATATGGGTAGTATAACTACCCATATCTAAGTAAAAAAGCATTCTGCTTCAACCCCCCGTCCCCCAATCTTGGGGGCGAAAAGGTGTTTTTTGTTATAAGCAAAATTGCTCACATTGCGAGCAATTTCCTATATAATAAAAAAGGAATGATGTTAAATGAACAGCCATTCAGATAATAAATCCAATTTTATTTACTTTGTTAATATTGCCAGAGAGGAATTTAATTCTTTAACGCAAAAACATCCCGAATTGAAAGAATTGTCACACAGGGAGCTTGATATCTTTCTTGTTCTTCTGTCTGATAAGACCCAAAAACAGATAGCTGAGGAGTTGTACGTTTCCGCATCTACCGTTCATTTCCATACAAAGAATATTTATAAAAAATTGAATGTGACGGGCAGAAAGCAGCTTCTCATAAAGTATAAAGATATTTAAAGGAGGTTTTTAGTATGGGATTTCTTGAGCGTGCAATAAGGCGCGGTATCAGCGAGGGCATCGGGAAAGCAGTCGGTAATGCAATAAATCAGGCAATTGAGCCGAAGGCCACGGAGCTTGTGAACAGAACAGCCGCAAGGCTTGATGAGGCGACAGGCAAGCCATCGGGAAACGGTGCCGCCGGTGCAAGTGCACAGGGAGCATTTGCAAATCTTGAGCGTGCTGCTATGGATTTTGCAACCAAGCAGGCAGAGAATCTGAAAATATGCTCTCATTGCGGAGAGTCCGCTCCTTCTTCGCAGAAATTCTGTCAGAGCTGCGGAAACGCCTTGCCTGAGATGACTGTAGCAGATGCTGCGGTGTGTCCCGCTTGCGGAAAGCAGAATACCATTGGTACAAAATTCTGTACCGATTGCGGAACTAAGCTTCCTGCCGCAGTAATGGAGGAGGAAAGCAATAAAAGAAAAGCAGAGGCGGTATTGACTGAATGGAAGCTTAAGCTTTCAGACTATCCTGTGTGGCAGTCCGGCGGAGAAAATCTTTATATTGACGAATATGACGGATATACCGTTTTCGGTGCCGATTTCAAAGGGGATTCCTACGGTGCAAGAAATGCTTTTGAGCAGTACCGCAGCCTTGTAAAGCAAAACGGTTTTCGCCCTGCCGGACAGTATCCGTCCGATGAGCATCTTTACAAAATGGTTGAAGGAAAATGCCTTCATATTGATTTTGAGCATTGCTTTGAGAGCGGAAGTGATCAGGTGTCTCTGGGATTTATGACAGGTGAACCTGCAGGAGGCTTCAATTACGTAAAGCCTGAGCAAAAAAAGCCCGTAGGGCTTAAAGACATATTTAAATTTTGATTTTATCTAAAGGAGGGAACAACAATGACTTACTGTTCAAAATGTGCAACAACACTTGAAGACGGATTGAAATTCTGTCCCGCTTGCGGAGAAGCTGTGATAGCTGAGCCTGCTGCTTGCTCCGTTGATACAGCTTCTTCCAACGAGGATGCTGTTGGTGAAAAGCTTAAACAGCTTAATAACACAAAGGATGAAACGGAGGGCTTTGATAAAGCGGATATTGAAAAGAACAAAATAATGGCTGTTCTTGCCTATATTATTTTCCTTATTCCCCTTATTGCCGCAAAGGAGTCACCCTTTGCAAGATTCCACACAAATCAGGGATTGCTTCTTGTTATTGCCGCTGTTATTTCATCTGTTATTGCCGCAATTCCCGTCATCGGTTGGATAATTGCTCCCGTTATCGGTATTGCTGTAACCGTGCTTGCAGTTATCGGTATATTGAATGCGCTTAACGGCAAAGCAAAAGAGCTTCCCTTAATAGGAAAATTCAGGATTCTTAAGTGAGGCTCCTCATTAGTTTTAAGAAAGGAAAAAACAGATCATGAAAAAGACGCTATTGGTAATATTTTCCGTTTTAATGCTTATTGTCGTGCTTGCGGTGTCGTCATCGGCTTATACCGTTGACAATGAAACGAGCTTGCCCATCCCCACGCAGGCCCCCGAAATATATTATATATCGAATGATGCCCGAGATGACGGAGATCGGGTATTTGCAAACTATATCAATTCCGAAGAAATTATAAATATGCAAAGGGAAATCTCTGCGCTGGGTGAAAAAGCATATCTTAAAAAATACGGCTTCAATATAAACACTGAGGAAGATTCATATGATTATGCTTCAATTGAAACTTATGTTCAGTTTGCTTATTCCTTCGATAATGTGAACTGGATAAACGACAGCGACTATGCGGATTACGACGATACCTACTGGCTTCCCACCAGTATTAAAAATCCTGAAGACAGCTCTCAGTATTCTTATTATGATCTGCCTAATACATCCTGCTCATTCGACTGGTTTGATTATGAAAATATTTTTGATCTCACAGACATAATTGAGTGGTATTTTGAGGGTTATCATGCACAGCTTGCTTCAAATATGACTCAGGGCAAAGCCTTCAGAACAAACATCAATGACGAGGATACAGGCTACAGCGTAAACTTCAACAATGAAACTCTTTATGTTAAAGCCAGGTACCGTCTGTTTTATTATACCTACATTTACGGTGTGGGAAGTAGCTACAATGTATTTTATTCTCCCTGGTCTGAGACTGTTTCCTACAACAATACCTCCAAGGGGCTTACTTATGAAATGCCTGCTGAAGGAAATATCAATGAAGCTCCTGTGATTAAGCATATCAGGACAAGAAAATCAGGCGATTCATCATACTACCTTATATCAATAAACTATCCCGATACCTTATTAAAAGCCGGTGCAGCCGCTGATGCTGCTTACCATAATTATGATGATGAGTATGAGATTTTCCTTGATGATGATTACTACTGGTACAGAAATGTACAGTATGAATTCAGGGTGAATGACGGTCAGTGGTATGAATATACAACCACGTGGCCCGGTAATTCTGATTATGAATTTGCTAATTATTTGATATCCGACTTCTTTGAGGATAAAGGAATTGCCTATGAGCAGGGTGATACCGTTTATCTTCGTGCAAGAGCTATTATCGGTGATTATGATTACGGTGACTACGGTAAGGTACCGGGTGATGAGTGCTATTGGGTATCGCAGTACAGTGAGCCCATTGTAATTCCTCTTGACGGATATTACAGGATTAATTATGACCTTAACGGCGGTGAATTTGATTACGGTGCTGATATTTTATGGCAGTTTACCGAAGAATCAACCGTTGTAATTGACCTTACAAGTGCCGATTATACTCCCACCCGTTACGGCTATCATTTTGAAGGCTGGTACACAACCGAGGATTTCCAAAACGGCACAAAGGTAACAAGCATTGATACATCTGCTGAAACGAACCACAAGGTTTATGCAAAATGGTCTGCAACGGAATATAATGTAACCTATGTTCCCGGCACTAAGAGATATGTTTATAATCCTAACCGTACCCTTGTAACAACCTATATGGATAACGAGGTGCTTGAAGACCCCTCCTGCTCGGGACTTACCTTCCTCGGCTGGTATACAACTCCCGATTTCAAGGAAAGCTCCAAAGTTACGGAAATCAAGTGCTCTCAGCTTACAGGCGACATAACATTATATATGAAGTGGAACATTCCCACATATACCGTTACATATGTATTGAACGGCGGAACAAATGCCCCCGGCAATCCCACAAGCTTTACCGTTGATATTGAGGATGAAGAAGACTATATCAATATAAAGGCACCAACAAAGAAGGGTATGCTTTTTGACGGCTGGTATTATTACGATGATTTCACAGGTGCGCTTACAAAAACCGATAACGGCTACAATATGCACCGCTACGGACATAATATTACTCTTTATGCAAAATGGATAAAGGGCAGATACGATATAACTTATGTTCAGCCGAATGTTCTTAAAAATGTGTATAATCCGAATCCCACGCAGTATACCTACGGGGATACGGTAACGCTTAAGGCACTTTCCGCAACGGGTTATACCTTCGGCGGATGGTACACCGATGCCGCATTTACCAAGCAGGCTGCCGATATAAGTGCAACGGACGAGGGCGCAAGAACCTTCTATGCAAAGTGGACAGAAAATGTTTACAATATAGTTTATGTTCACGATACAATTGCCGCACTTACTCCTCCTGCAAATAAAATCAACAATAACAATCCCGCTACAAGAAAATATACTCAGAAGGTAACTCTTACCGCACCCTACACGGGAGATGGAATATTTGAGTTTATGGGTTGGTATAATAATGTTAATTTCCAGGGGGATAAAATAACAGAGATCCCGGCAAACCGGGCTGAGCATACAACATTATATGCAAAATGGTTTGTATATCAGTGGGGTGATGTTAACCTTGACGGCGAGGTAACTTCTGCAGACGCCCGAATTGCTCTCAGACATGCTGTTGCGCTTGAGAAAATTACAGGTAAAGCTTTTTATTGGGGTAATGTCAACTATGAAGACAATGAAATTACAGCGGCAGACGCAAGAAGTATTCTTAGAATGTCAGTAAAATTGGATTCAGTTGCTTCTTTGGGACTTCCGTCTGTGCCTCCGATGCTTAATAAATAATGTAAAATTAAGGGGCTGTAAAAAAACAGTCTGAACAAGAAAACGGCTTCGCCGTACGCCTGCGGCGAAACGCTTTCGTATAGTCCATCGCCGAGGGAAGTTTACTTCCCGTTCGGCGGGACATATAATCTTTTTACTTTATAGGAAGGAATTTCCTATAAAGTAAAAAAAGAACTACAAGTCTATCAAAAAGGATAGGCTTGTAGTCTTTTTTGTGATTTTTAAGAAAATCAGTTTTCAACAAATCAACAACATAAAAAAAATCCGAGACTCACAATATCGTGAATCTCGGATTTTTCAGGCTGTTTTTTTGCAGCCCCTTTTTTGTTAAGATCTATGCTTAGGAGGAATTATTTATTTCTAATTAGAAGCTTTATTGTCAGAGCATCTCTTCTGCCCTTATAAAAAGCCTCTATGACCTCTGAAAATATGTTTCCCTCCTGTGAGATTGATTCAAATAATGTCATTGAGGAAAGAAGCTTCATCGCGTCCGTATGTCCTCCCATAATAACACGGATGTCTTTGTCCGTATGAGTAAGAAGAGCCCGGGTAATTTCCTGAAGTCTGCTTCCGAGAATCGGATGGGCAAGGTAGCTTTTTGCTTCTTCAGTATTTTCTATTCCGTAAAAATAAGAGTTACTGCTTTGTCCGAGACCTCTGAGCTGCGGGAATATATACCATATCCAATGGCTGTTCTTCTTGCCTTCTCTTATTTCGCTTAATGCAGTCTCATAGCCCTGATAGGGACTATCTTGCGCTGTGATAAATCTTTCAATGCTTTCCATAATTCTACTCCTTGATAATTTTAGGGTGGCAAGTATAATCCAAACCCGTTTTTTGCGGGGCGGATTTCCGCCATCTCTTCGTTAAAATACTCGTAAATCCGAAAGGATTTACTGCGTTTTGTGCCTTGATATGACAAAAATCCGCTGCGCAAAAAATCTG
>JAFSGH010000020.1 GCA_017440965.1 Clostridia bacterium
AAAAACAGTCCACCGGACTGTTTTTCTCCCCTCCTGCGCTATTGGAAGCATAAGAGATTTCGCACTCTGCGGAGTGCGACAAGAGGCTCTGCCTCTTGACACCGTGAGCTTTTGAAAAAGCTCAAGCAAAACTTTTCCCCCGGCACTCCCGTGCCGACATGATTCCCCAACTTTCCGTGAAGAACCTAAAAAAGCACCCGCCAAACCGTAAGGCTTCCTTCGGGTGCTTCGTTTTATCTTTTATCTTTTTGTCCTATCAATTGTATATGCCTTGAAGGTTGCATAGTAGTAGCCTGCTATATTCCTTGAAAGCTCCTCAAGTGAGTTCTGGCAGTCCTTTTCAAGCCATTTCATTATAATAGCTGTGGTGCCGCCGCTTACAAATGTAAAGGCAGTCTTCAACTCCTCAAGTCTGCTTTCTGCAATGATCGGTGTCAGTACATCCTTGATCGTATGGTAAACCACCTTGCCGAAGCTTGCGTGAATTGCATTTGTTGAATTCTGATTGAATATAAATTTGTAAAGCTCCGTATTATCCTTTACAGTTTTGAGATAATATGAAATAATATTATAGTAGTCATCATATGTTATTTCCTGAATGTCGTTTTTCTGCAGGAGTGATTCCTTGATATTTTTGATGACATTCTTCTGCATAACAAAGAATTCCTTGATAATTTTCTGATGCAGATCGTATATATCGGTGTAATATGCATAAAAGGTGCTTCTGTTGACATCTGCCTTTTCGCATATCTCGGTTACTGATATTTTGTTGAGAGGCTTTTCCTTCATTAATTCATAAAGGCTTTCTCTTATCATTTTTTTGCTGTAGATCGTACGGCGGTCTTCCTTATGTTTAGGCATAGATGATCATTCCTTATAAATTATTTGCAGACATTATGTCGGAAAAAAGACAACGAAAAGATTTTAACACACATTGTGTTAAAAATCAATTAATCTTATGTTAATTATCAGGACTTTTTAATTTTTATGCAACAGTTTCTGATTATTTGGTATCTTATAGTCGGAAGGGTGAGACTATGGACGGACAGAAAATGAAATATTTAATAAAAAAAGCAAAAAACGGAGATGCTGTTTCCTTCGGTGAGCTCTACGGGGAATATGCAAAAGAGCTGTACCGTTTTGCGCTTTATACATTAAAGAACACTCACGATGCCGAGGATGCCGTTCAGAGTGCGGCACTTCTTGCCTTCAGAAAAATAGGAGGTCTTAAAAAAGATGAAAGCTTCAAGGCATGGTTTTTTAAGATCCTCTATAACGAGTGCCGCAAGGTTTTTTCTGAAAAGGCGAGAAGCAATGAGGTGCTCTGCGACGACATTTTTTTTGCGGATGCCGTCTGTCCCGACAATGCGGCTTCTTCTGATGCATTAAGCCTTATAGAGGCTCTTCCCGAGCCTGACCGTTCCGTTGTTGTTCTTGCCGTTCTCGAGGATTATACCTCGGCTGAGATAGGCGAGATACTTTCCATGAAGCCTGAAACTGTCCGTTCAAGGCTTTCAAGAATTCTTCCGAAACTAAGAAAACAGATTGAGGGTGTATAATATGAATAACAGAGAGGATGCCCGTTTTATAAGAAACAGTATAAATGATGATATCACCTTGCCCGATGAGCTTTCCAAAGAGAGTATTACGGCTTTGGTCTCAGGGGAAAAGCAGAAGGGGAATAAAAAAGGAATGCTCCGTCGGTTCATTGCGGCGGGAGTTGCCGCCTGCATCGTGCTTTCAAGCGGATTTTTATTTTCCCGTCTGAACAGGGAATTTCCTCAGACTGAGGTGCAGGATACGGTTGAAGCTACAGAGTCTGATAAGTCAGAGTCCTATGACGAGCTTTTAAGTTTGATAAAAAGCTACGGTGAAAAATACAGCAAAAATATTTATTATTATCTTACTGATGACGGTTCTGTTGCTACGGATTATAATACTGTGGTATATAATTCTGCCGTGAGCGAGGAATCCGTTATGCTCAAGGGCAGCTACGGAGAGTTGAATGTCCGTCAGCAGGGTGTGCTTGAAGCGGATATTATGATAACCGACGGAGAATATTTTTATACCGTTGATATGTATGCGAAAAGGATAAATATAATTAAGGCAGAGCCTGACGGCACGCTTACAAGAGTCTGGTCCGAAAGCAGTGAGGATGAAAGAGATCTTTATTGTTTCGAGCTTTACAGGTATGAAAATTATCTCATCGTTTGTTTTACGGACACGGATTATGATAATGACCGAGTAAAAAATCAGAAGTGCGGTGCATATATTTACGATATTTCCGATAAAGCTGCTCCTGTGCTGAAAAAGGAGATAGCTCTTGACGGCAGATATGTATCATCAAGAATTTCCGACGGAAGACTCATTCTCATAAGCTCTTATTCCATAATTGACCGTTATGAGGGCGATGATGTATATCTTCTTCCCGGTGTCTATAACGGTGAGATAAGAAGCACAGTTCCCTGCGACTGTATTTACTATGAAATAAACGATGCCGCAGAAAGTTATGTCAATATAATGAATGCAGATCTTAATGACCTCGGTAATGAGGCTCAGGTCACATCGTTTCTCGGAAGAACCGCTGATACCTATTGCACAAAGGACACCCTTTATACAATAGGCTATGAATATAAGCTCTGCGATGATACGGTAAGCAATGCTGTCGGTGTGACAGGCGGTGTTATGATAGGTATTGACACGGGAATTACAAGGATAACCGCTATAGACATTTCTGAGGGTAAAGCCAAGGTAAGAAATTATACGGAATTCGAGGGTAGCATTCTCAACAGCTATGCCATCGATGAATATAACGGATATCTTCGTGTCGCGGTTCAGAAGAATCAGGAAAACTGTATTTATGTTTTTGATAAGGCATTTTCAAGGGTATCCGAAATTACGGGTATTGCCGAGGGCGAGAGGATAAAGTCTGCAAGATTTATGGGAGATACTGCGTATCTTGTCACCTTCCTTCAGACAGATCCGCTCTTTGTTATAGATATGTCTGATCCGGAAAAGCCTGAAATCGTCGGTGAGGTGAAGATGCCCGGCTTCTCGTCATATCTTCATCCCGTGGGTGACGGACTTTTAGTAGGTGTCGGACACGGCGGAACGCTTACGGGAGTTGACGGCAGCAGTAAGATAAGCCTTTTTGATGTGAGCGATCCGAAAAATCCCAAGGAAATAGACTCACTTGTTTTCCCGACCTCACAGTTAGGCACTGATCCCAAGGCATTTTGCAGTGTTACGGAAAATTCCTTCCTTCTGACATACGAAAACTGGACTGTAGACGAAAAGTATTATGAGGATGAAGACCTGAGAGCTGCTTATATTCATACGGGGGCACTCTATGTAGCCGCAGAAAACGGAAGGCTTGTGCTGAAGGGCTCTTATCTTGCAAAAAATCTTGAATCTGTTGTCCGCGCTACCTTTATCGGAGATAATGTCTATATCTTCTCCGACGGCTTAGGCTGTATGGCATCCTTTGACATGAAAACGGGTGAAATGAAATTTTCTCTTGACGGAGCAAAGGAAGCCTATAAATTCACCGTCCCGTCACTGTCAACGGAGGAGATATTGTACTGATAACAAAAAAAGAAAAAAGGGGAGCTGTTTCAGTTCCCTTTTTTGCTTTATCGGAGAATTCTTCCTGTAAAGCAACAATATTTTATGTCCCTATAAACGGAAAGCAAGCTTTCTTTAGAGGATCACTATTTGAAACGGGATATCTGAAAACTGTATGCAAACTATTGCTTTATTTACCGTTAATTCCTAAAAACAGACCGTTGTTTTCTGTTTTGTTGAAATAAGAAGGTATTGTTTGATACACTTTTTCATAAATATAATTTGAAAGGAAATCATTTATGAAAAAGAATCTTAAATTTCTAATTGCTGTTTTTCTGATTGCAGCAATGCTGTTAACAGCTGCTCCTTTTATGGAGCTCAGCCCTGTCATATTTGAAGCCTCTGCTGAAGAAATAACGGATAACGGCATTACTTACTATGTTTATTCTGACGGTGAGGTTGAGGTGGAAAATGCTGAGAAAAGTATCAGCGGTGCAATAACGCTCCCCAAGGAGATAAACGGTTACTCGGTAACAAGTATTGGTTGGTGTGCATTTAAGGATTGTCCGTCTCTTACAGGTATCACGATTCCCGACAGTGTTACATATATCGGAAATTCTGCCTTTGAAGGCTGTACATCTCTTATGGGCATAACAATCCCCGCCAGTGTAACACATATTGGCAGTAGGGCATTTCATAATACTGCGTACTATAATAATGAAGCAAACTGGGAAAACGGAATACTATATATCGGCAACCGTTTAATTGAAGTTAAGGAGACTTTTGCAGGTGAAATTTCTATAAAAAACGGTATAACGCAAATACCGTCCTATGCATTCGAGGGGCGTTCAAATATTACGGGAATTACTATACCCGAAGGTGTTACTGATATCGGCAGCTCTGCATTTGAGGACTGTACATCTCTTACAAGCATCACAATTCCTGACAGTGTAACGAAGATTGCTTCATATACATTCGAAGGCTGTTCTTCTCTCAAAAGTATTACAATTCCTGACAGTGTAACGGAAATTGCTTACAGGGTATTTTTCGATTGCTCTTCACTTGCCGATATTGAGATTCCGGATAAAATAACAAGTATAGGTTACGATGCTTTTCACGGTACTGCATATTATAATGATTCCGAGAATTGGGAAGACGGTGTGCTTTATCTGGATAAATATCTTTATGATGCAGATCCCGATATTTCGGGAATCTGTACTGTAAAGAACGGAACGGTAAATATCGGCAGTTATGCTTTTTCGGAATGTAAATTTCTTACGGGTGTAAATATCCCTGAAAGCGTGAGAACTATCGGTAATTGTACATTTATGTTTTGTACCGCTCTTACAAGCATTACTATTCCGAAAGGAGTCACAAGCATCGGCATAGGTGCATTCAGATACTGTTCGGCACTTGAAAGTATCACCGTCCCCGACAGCGTGGAAAACATTGGTGCTGATATGATCTATGATACCGCTTATTATAATGACGATGCCAATTGGGAAAACGGTGCTTTGTATGTTGGTAATCATCTTGTAGAGGTGAACGGTGTTAAAGGTGCTTATGAGATAAAGCAGGGAACAAAGACCGTAGCTTCATTCAGCTATAATAATGAATTGACTGGTATTTCAATTCCTTCCTCTGTCACATCATTACAGTACGGAACCTTTCGAAGATGCGATGAATTAAGCAGTGTTAAGCTTCCCGATACATTAATTAAGATTGCCCCGGGTGTTTTTTACGGTACTGCATTTTTAGAGAATTATGAAAATTATGAAAACGGTATTCTTTACTCAGGGAAATATCTGATCAGAGCAAAAGCCCCTTATTCTGTATGGAATGATGAAACATGGGAATGGGAGGATATGCCCGGTATTTCAGGCAATGTAACTGTTAAGGACGGAACAAAATATATTATTTCAGAGGCTTTTTCCGGTTGTGAAGATATTACATCGGTAAAACTACCGGCTTCTGTTGAGTACATAGGTTGCAATGCGTTTGATTACTGTGACGGATTAACAGAGATCACATTACCTGAAAGCGTGTCTTTAGTAGAAACAAAAGCTTTTTGGTGCTGTTATGGCTTGAAAAAGATAACTGTTCTGAATCCTAAGGCTGAGCTTGCTGATGGATTTGTCAAGAATTACGATGGCTCTGTTATAGAAGAGATCTACGGTTATGATAATTCTACAGCACAGCTCTATGCTAAGGAATACGGTATAAGATTTGTTTCTCTCGGTGCGTATGATGTCAGTAAGTATGTGACGGAAACAGAAACTGTAAAAACAGTAGGAGAAAACTCTATCTTTGCTGTTGCCGATAATACTGTTGATGTATTGATCAGCAATATCAATACGGATGTTGTTATCAAGGATAAGGACGGCAAGGATGTTGCTGCATCTGACAGATTAAAGAGCGGAATGACCGTTACATTTACCGATGCCGAAGGAAAAGCCGTGAAGACTCTTACGGTTGTTGTTCCCGGTGATAACGACGGTGACGGCAGTGTTTCCTCGTCAGACGCAAGATCAGCACTCAGAGCTGCTGTCGGTCTTGATAAACTGAACGACTGGCAGATGTCCGCTTCCGATGTTGAGGATCTTGAGCAGAAGAAAATTTCCTCTGCCGACGCAAGATATATTCTCCGTGCCGCAGTAGGTCTCGAATCCTTCAAGGCTTGGATAAAGAATGTAAAATAAAATATTCTAAGAAATGCTCATTCAATAACAAAAGCTCAGGTCTTGCTCGGACCTGAGCTTTTTGATGTTTTCGATAAGAAAATTATTTCAATGATAGAATTTCCTTTTTTGCTTGATTAAATAAAAAAACTGTGTTACCATAAAGCTTGCGACATACATTTTAATATTATGATTCAACACAAATTCACTTTTTCTGTAAAAAAGTGGGTTTCTTCTGTCATCGTGTTGAATCAGATGAATGTATGTCGCAGTACTTGAAGAACTCACTTTTTGGTGCGTTCTTCGGGACGCACTTTTTTAATTTATCAACAGAAAGGTGAAAGACAAATGAAGAAGACCGCAAAAATTTTATGCAGCATTGCTCTGTGTTGCACATTAATGCTGTCGGCGCTGCCCTTAACAGGTAATATCAGCTTTTTGACACCTGAAGCAGCTGCCGCGGAAGAAGGCTATTATTCTTATGAAATTGAAGACGAAAAGGCTGAGATTACAGATGTTAATTCTGCAATCAGCGGAAACATAACCATTCCCTCAACCCTTGGCGGATATCCGGTAACAAGCATCGGATTTTATGCATTCTACGGATGCACCGGACTTACCTCTGTCACAATTCCGGATTCGGTAACACGCATCAGATATGAGGCATTCTATGGATGCACCGGACTTACCTCTGTTACAATTCCGGATTCTGTTACAAGCATTGGAGAGTCTGCATTCTCCAGATGTACCGGACTTACATCTATAACAATTCCGGATTCTGTTACAAGCATTGGAGAGTCTGCATTCTCCGGATGTATCGGATTTACTTCTGTTACAATTCCGGACTCCGTTACAAGCATCGGAAGTTTTGCATTCTCCGGATGTACCGGACTTACTTCTGTTACAATTCCGGATTCCGTTACATACATCGAAGGTTATGCATTCGCAGATTGCACCAGACTTACAGCTATAACAATTCCGGATTCGGTAACAAGCATCGAATATTGTGCATTCTCCGGATGCAGCGGACTTACCTCTGTCACAATTCCGGATTCGGTAACAAGCATCGGAAGGTATGCCTTCTCCGGATGCACCGGACTTACCTCTGTTACAATTCCGGATTCGGTAACAAGCATCGGAAGTTCTGCATTCTATGGATGCACCGGACTAACTTCTGTCACAATTCCGGATTCGGTAACAAGCATCGAAAATTATACATTTAAGGATTGTGTGTCTCTCAAAAGTGTTAAAATTCCAAATAGTGTAACGGAAATCGCTTACGGCGTGTTTTACAATTGCACATCCCTTGCTGATATTAAGCTTCCGGATAATGTAACAAGTATAAGTTCCCATGCGTTTCATAACACCGGATACTATAATGATAACGAGAATTGGGAAGACGGCGTGCTTTATCTGAGCAAAGTGCTTTATGATGCAAATACTGACATTTCGGGAATATATACTGTAAAAGACGGAACAACCAGTATCGGAAGTTATGCATTTGACGATAATAAACTGCTTACGGGTATTGAAATTCCCGACAGTGTGACAACTATCGGAAGCTATACCTTCCGGGCATGTACAGCCCTTTCAAGTATTACGTTTCCCGAAAGTGTAACAACTATCGGAGTATGTGCTTTCGATAGTTGTACAGCCCTTACAAGCATTACTTTTTCCGAAGGAGTTACAGACATCGGCAACTATGCATTCCGTGATTGTACAGCACTTGAAAGTATTACATTCCCGGACAGTGTGGTAAATATTGGTTATGATGTGATTTATAACACAGCATATTATAATAACGATGCCAATTGGGAAAACGGTGTTTTGTATGTCGGGAATCATATTATTGAAGTTAACGGTGTTAAAGGTGCTTATGAGATAAAACCCGGTACAAAGACTGTGGCTTCATTCAGCTATAATGAGGAATTGACAAGCGTCTCTGTTCCTGATTCTGTCACCTCGTTGCAGTATTATGAATTCATCGGATGCACATCATTAGAAAAGATCGATCTTCCGGATACGCTTATCGATATATATGCAGATGCTTTTCATGGAACAGCTTTTTTTAGTAATGATGAAAACTATGAAAATAATATTCTCTATTTAGAAAAGTATCTTATTGCCGGAAAGCCCTCCGAGCATGTATGGAACGAAGAAATAGGGGATTTGGAGAAAATCCCCGGAGTTTCCGGTGATGTGATTGTTAAGGACGGCACCAAATATATTGTCAATAATGCATTTCAATACTGTTTTGATGTTGAAACATTAAAATTGCCGGATTCGCTTGAATATATTGGAATGTCAGCTTTTGCCGGTTGTAATGATTTAACAGAAGTGGTATTGCCTGAAAATGTATCCTTTGTGGGGCATTCTGCATTTTGCGGTACATCTCTTCAGAAAATAACTATTCTGAATCCTCGGGCTGAACTTGACGATTTTACCGAAGGACGTACGCCAAACGACAAGGCGGTAATTCACGGCTATACAAATTCAACAGCAGATATATATGCAAAGGAACACGGTTTGGAATTTGTTTCTATCGGTATATATGATGTGAAGGATAATATTAATAATACCGAGACTATTAAAACTGTCGGCGAAAGCAGTATCTTTGCACTTGTGGGTAACACTGTTCAGGGCTTATCTGATAATATCAGCGGAAATTTTGTTATCAAGGATAAGGACGGCAAGGATGTTTCCTCAAAAGATATCCTGAAGAGCGGTATGACAGTTACCTTTATTGACGCAGCAGGAAAAACAGTCAAAGCATTTACCGTTATCGTTCCCTGTGATAATGACGGTGACGGTGCGGTATCCTCTTCAGATGCCAGAACCGCACTCAGAGCTGCTGTCGGACTTGATAAATTAAGTGATTGGCAGATAGCCGCATCCGATGTTGAGGGATCGGTGCTAGAAGGGATTTCCTCTGCCGACGCAAGATATATCCTTCGTGCCGCAGTAGGTCTTGAATCCGTCAAGGATTGGATGAAGAATATATAATAAAAAAGATCGTATGATCTGCCGATCCTTTTTGCTAAGCTATAAATTAAGTCTTTTTATGTAATACGGGATTTACATTGAGGAAAAATTCCTGTATAATAAAATAACAGAACGAAAAGTGCTTTTCTGCCATGATACGGAAAAGCACTTTTTTCAAAAAACGAATTGGTGATCCGTATGAATTCAAAGGCAGAAAACAAAAAAGTGAAGGATAAGGTGCAGAAAAATACTGTCGGAAAAAGGACGGGAATAATTATTCTGTCAGCCGCAGTGCTTCTCGTTATTGCGGCGGCGGTAATTTTTGCGATTTTAGGCTCAGGCTCCTCGGAAACGGGATTAATGATAACCGACAAGGACGGAAATGAAATTATTGAACGCCTTAAGTCACCCGACGGAGAGATCAACACGGAGAATGCGGACTATTTTTCGTTTATTGATATCGCAATTTCCGAAGCGGTGAGTATAATCGAGGAGAAAAAGGGGCTTGAGGGCGAAAAGGCACTCAGATGGCTTATAAAAAACGGCTGTACCCTCGAAACAGTATTTGATAAAGAAATTTTCCCTGAGATAGTACCCGCTTATTTTGCAAGTGAGGCCGCAAACAGCGATTTCGGTTTTGTTATGACGGATATTTCAGGCAGGATAATCTGCACATATTCATCCTCTGATATAAATAATTTTGCCGTGATAAAAACTCAGCCTTATTCCTCAATAAAGCCGCTGAGCGTTTATGCTCCTGCCATTGAAAGCGGATTGATAACATATTCCTCTGTCTTTTTTGATTCACCTTATAAAACCATCGTGAATGAAAACGGTCAGGAGGTCGAATGGCCGCAGAACGGAACGGGATATTTTTCCCATAAGGATGTGAGCATCAGGGATGCGGTAAAGCTGTCGCTTAACACGATTGCAGTTAAATGCCTTAAGAGCAATTCCGCCTATTCATCGCTTGACTTTTTGCAGAATAAGCTTGGTGCCGATGTTTCTGCCGAAGCGGAAAAGTTTAATGTTGAGGGTGAGGAAGAGGTATTATCACAGCTTGCCCTCGGCTATCTTATAAAAGGCTTTTCCCCTGTGGAAATGGCAGGCTTTTATCAGATGTTCGGCACTCTCGGAAAAATTACTGAGCCTTATGCCGTAGTCAGCATAAAGAACGCAAACGGCAAGGTAATATATAACGCCGAGCCTCAGAGCACTCAGGTAATAAGCGAGGAGACCGCTTATATTATGAACAAGCTCCTTGCTGCTCCTCTCGAAAGAGACGGCACTGCCGCAAGAGCGGCAATTCCCGGTGTTCCGATCATAGGAAAGACAGGAACAGGTGATGATTATCTCGGCTGCTGGTTTGTGGGACTTACACCCGAATATGTATTTTCCCTGTGGCATTCGGGAGAGAAGATCAGAAGAAATGTGACTACCGATATATTCAGAAGCTTTGCATCAGGAATCAGCTTTGACAAAACAAAGGAATTTGAAAAAAGCGAAAATGTGCGTGAGCTTGATTTCTGTTCAATAAGCGGTCTTTTAGCCTCTGACGGCTGTCCTCTTACGGAGACGGGATATTATGCCGCAGATAAGCTTCCTGATATCTGTTCATTACACAATTAAAGCGGAGATGATATAAAATGACGGACAAGGTGATTCAATACATAAAAAAAGAAACAGATTTTATTGATCTGTTTCTGCTCGGTGCTTTTTGTGCGGTAGGACTTTTTAATGATTATCTTTGTTTATTTTCCTGTGCGGTGCTTTTCGCATACCTTCTTTATGAGATATCAAGAAAAAAGGAGCTTCGCTTCTTTATAAATCTTTCATCGGCTGCCGTTGCGGTCATTGCGGTTTTTTATTTTCTTTCAGTCTTATGGGCAGTGGACAGCGGTGAGGCATTTTTAGGTGCATTCAGATATTTGTCTTCTCTTCTTTTTATGCTTATAGCAATGCAGAAGACGAAGGACTTTGACAGCTATTTCAATAAGCTTCCCGTTTTTGCGGTATTTATGACTGTGGTTTCGGCAATACTGAGCATAATTTCCTATACAGAGGATTTAGTTGAGATAGCAGGACGCCTTTGCGGATTTTTTCAGTATTCAAACACCTTTGCGCTGTTTTTGCTTATTGCCTTTATTGTTACGGTAACAAAGGAAAAATTTGCCGTTCAGGATATGATCATTGTGGCAGTTCTTCTTTTCGGTATCATATATTCGGGAAGCCGTACCGTATTCATACTTCTCGTCTTAAGCATTCTTGCGGTAATAATTTTCTCAAAGAATAAAAAATTAAAGCTTACGGTGGGAATCACGGTGGCGGCGGCAATAATTATCGCAGTGATAGTCGCTTTTGCTACAGATAATTTCTACAGTATAGGAAGATTTCTTACCATATCCTTTAAGGAAAGCACATTTGTAGGAAGACTTCTTTATTATTCGGACGCCCTTCCCGTCATATTGAAGCACCCCTTCGGTATGGGATATATGGGATATTATTTTACTCAGCCGTCATTCCAGAGCGGTGTCTATTCCGTTCTGAGCGTTCACAATGATTTTCTTCAGCTGATGCTGGATATAGGCTGGGTGCCCGCTCTTTTATTTGTTTCTGCAATCGTAAAGACATTTTTTACAAAGAACACAAGCTTCAGAAAAAGACTTCTGCTTATCGTAATCTGTGCTCACAGCTGCTTTGATTTTGATCTTCAGTATATTGCAATGCTTATGCTTCTTATCCTTCTTCTTAATTTCAAGGAGGGAGAGGAAAGAGAGATAAAGGTGAAAAAGGCGGCAGGAATTTCAGCTCTTGCTGTGCTTACGGCGGTGTGCCTGTATCTTGGTATATCGCAGACCTTTTCATTTGCGGGAAAATATGAAATTTCGACAGCTCTTTATCCTCTTAAGACAAGGGACAGCATTATGCTTCTTATTGAAGAGACCGATGTAAATATGACTGAGGAGCTTGCCGATAAGATAATAAAGCAGAATGAATATGTCGCCGTTGCCTATTCCGCAAAGGCAAAGATCGATTTTTCAAAGGGCGACGTGCTGTCTATGATGGAAAACAAGGATAAGGCATTGGAAACAGCAGTATTTCAGTATGAGGAGTATTTCGATTACTGCAATCTTCTGATACACGCCGTAAAGCTTTTTTCCGAAGCAGGGGATAGCTCCAGTGCGGCATTTTGTGCCGAAAAGCTTATTGATATCGAAGAGCAGCTTAATTCAAACAGCGAAAAACTGAGTTATTTCGGAAAACAGATAAAAGACCAACCGATAACTCAATTACCTGATGATATACACGAATACATAGCAGAATTAAAAAATACACTGTCGCTGTAACAATTAAAAACTACCCGAGCAAAAAAGCTCTCGGGTAGTTTTTTGATAAATAGGCAAATTTCAGACTCTTCACGGAAAGTTGCGGAATGTGAATAAATACTTTAATCTCATAGAAACACCTTATAAACCTATATACAAATACGGTATATATGCACTTAAGAAAAACTATTATTCTCCGAGCAGCTCTTCAAGGCTTATTTTGAAAACCCTTGAAAAAGCAATGACCTCAATATCAGTAACAAATCTTTTTCCGCACTCTATTCGCTGTACAGCATTTTTATCAAGGTCAATTCCCACAAGCTGCATTCTGTCTGCCAATTCTCTCTGTGATATCCCTAAGTCCATACGGTATTTAGCCACATTTTTTCCGCAGATATTATTAAGTCCATCCTTTGATTTATTAATAAACATAAAAATCCTCCTGTGCATTGACATTCATTGCTTGTCAACAGAAAAATTATATGCTATGGTCAGGTTACTGATGACAATCAGTGAATGTCAACTTTCGAATTCTCATAAAAAAGAGAATATATAAATTCAGAAGGAAGGGACTGAAATGAAATGTGGGAATATGTTTTGTATTTATCAGGAAAATGATGAATGTTTCCTTAAGGAAACATTACGGGGAGCTGTAAGAATTGCATATACATAAATATCCCCGAAAAAGAGCTCAGCAGGAAAAAGGAAGAGAAACTGAACAGATGAATATAAGCAGGTATTTTTTATAGAGAAAAGTATTTTATTGACATGCGAAAAAAAAGTGATAATATAAAAATATACTGTTTCGGGAGTTGAGAAAATGACCAAGGTACAAAACGGAAATCTCAGTATCGCAGGTAAGATATTCTCCGTTATTGCCTGCGCACTTATGACGGGCTTTATGTGGAGAGTCAGAGGCGATCACGGCTGGGGCTCTATGTGGGGAATGTTTGCTGTGGGTGTAATGCTTATTCTCTTTATCTACACGGTTTTCGGTGATAGGAAAAAGATGAATTATGAGATAATACCGATATCCGTGCTTCTTCTGGGTATTACCAACGGCGGATGGGGAACTCTTAATTCGCAGATGGAGGGCTATCTTACAAGTACAGCCGCTTTTACGGGAGAGGAAGCCGCAAGGCTTGTAGAAATAGATCCCGTTCACGGCTTATATATGATGCTGTTTCTCGGCTTCGGTTGGATGCCGCTTTTTGCATTTACCGTTGCTTCGCTCTTTTCAAAGAAGGAATATAAGCTGAAGCACTATATAATTCTTATTGCAGTTTTCTATATCGTTACTTATATATTCAAGTTCTCCCTGTCGCATTTTATTCTTGAGGCAATTCATCCCGAGGCAGTTATGTACTGTAAGGAGGGACTCGCTGACAGGGGCATCGATCTTTCTCCCATGATGGCATATATAAAGGAATTCGGCTCTGCCGCCTGGGCAAAAAAGGTTCCCTTTGCAAGAAACTATTTTACAAGTATAGATGTTATGTCTGCCGCCTTCGGCGCGCTGTTTACTTCTCTTGCCGCACTGGTAATAATAAAAGACCGCTTTACTGCTCTCATATCCTTCCTTATAAATGCGGTAAGCTCCGTCTCCATAACGGTTGCCGATGTTTTCCTCATCATTGATTCCGACAGAGGAATACTTCCTCCCGTAGGAGAGGTACCAATGTGGTTGAAGGCTCCTGCCTGGTCCTTATGGGAATTTTTCACAGGCTTTTTTATCGGCTTCGGAATAATGCTGATTTTACAGTGTATACCAAAGAAATATATTTCAGAGGAGCCCTTTGTTCCTGAGCTGACGGTAAAGAATAAGACCTTCAATTATATATTCACCGCGGGCGCTCTTCTTACATTTGCAATGTGCCTTACTGTAATAAGACCTCTCGGAATGAGAATAGGAACTCATCTTTTTGAAGCAGGGCTTTGTGAGGATGAGGATACTGCGGGAACTGTAATAGCAGTGATACTAACGGTTGTTGCGGCAGTAATCTCCTTTGTCATAATGAGGGATTTATTAAAGGAAGAAAAGCTTCCCTTCGGAACTTCAGCAGGTAAATTTGCAAGAAAAGCATTGCCGGTATATTTTGTTGCCACCTCACTTATATATTTCTTTACCGATGATGAGCTTCCCTTTGAAGGCATCAGAGATATGAACGGTTTTTATGAGAAATTCAATGCAGGCGGGCTTACGGTATTGCTTCTGAGTCTCAGTGCTTTTGTTCTTTTTGTTGTTTTTTGGGAGCTTACGATCAGAAACGGTGAAAAGAACAGCAAAATAGAAGTCACCGGATTCTAAAAAACGGTATCAGACATAAAGCATTGCTTTACAGTCTGATACCTTTTTTTGTTAGCCGTTCATATTTGCGGAGGTGCTTTCATTCATAGCTGACAGCCTTGAAGAAGCCTCCTCAAGGGCGTCAGAAACGCCTTCGGATAAGCTTTCGCCCATATCGGAGATATTTTCTGAGAGGCTTTCGCCCATATCGGACACCTTTTCGGAAGCATTTTCTATTTTGTCTGAAGCATTTTCGCCCATATCGGAAACGGCCTCAGAAATATCGTCCCGTATTGTGTCTGTTGTATCGGGAACGGTCGTTGTATAGCTTGATGTGCCGTCCTTTCTGCAGGAGGTCAGCAGAGCTGTCATTATAATAACAGCGGCAGTGAGAGCAATGCATATTTTTTTCATAAAAATTTTCCTTTCTATTTTGTAAGAGTTCCGTTGTCGGAATAAATAAGAATGAGAATATCGGCTTCCTTGCCGTCGGAAATATCCTTATATATCAGTATATGCTGACCGTCGGTGTCCTCGCAAAACAGCTCATAGGTGTATCTTTCCGTTCCGCTTTTTGTGGGGATGACCGCGGCAGAGACCTTTTTTATCTTAAGTGACGGGACAGTGTTTTCCATCGCTTCCTCGGGGGTGATGCCGAAATCGGGAATATCTCTTTCAATGTGATTCATCAGATAATCCGTTGCCTCAAGACCTGTTATCCTGCCGTCATAAAGAGAGACCGAAACCTTTATAAGATCGGGATAGCATATGAAGGAGCCTTGCTTATAAGCAAAGTTTACGGTGCATATGCCGTCAGAGGATGCATAATAGGTGGAGACCATATTGAGATATCCCAGAGAATTAAGATAAAGCGAAGCCTTTTCTACGGCATCTGCAGAGGTAAGCTTTTCCTCGCCCGCCCTGATATCTGAAAGAATTTCAGCTACGAAGCCGCCGTTTTTGGTGACGGATATGCTGAAGGTATCCGTACGGAAGGTAAATGCATTGACCTTTCCCGTGATATCCTCCTCGTCGGCAAGATTTCTGACATCTGTATCAAGTGCGGATGCCGCTATCTCCCTTGCTTTTTCCCTTGATATCTCCTTGCTGCTTTTAAGAATTGCTGACTCCTTCGTCAGAATATTATCCGAATAAGGTCCGTCATATATAAGAGAAGGGAAATTTTCAAAGGAAAGCTCGGCATCGGATATGCTGTCAAGATAAGATACGGTGCTTTCACTTCCCGTATCTGTATTTATCAGTTGCTGTGAGATCTCATCAAAGGTAAAATAATCTGCGGATAATAAGGAAGCCATATGCTCAAACTTTAATGAAAGTTCCGCCGCAAAGCCGCAAAGAAGCCTCAGCGTTTCTCTTTCCTTTTCTGTTATCTCCTCACCGAGAGCCGCTTTTTTGTTAAGTGATGCGGTGAATTCACCTACCTGAGAGAGAAATTTATAGGTATTATAAAGCTGTGTTTCTCCCGCATTAAGTGAGGAAAGGCTTTCCTTTGCTCCCTGAGAATCCCTCTGAAGCTCGGAGGTGAGAGTGCTGAGCATTGATTGCGTTCCTGCATATAAGCTTTTTGTCAGTGCGACCTCAATGCTGTCCATATATTCGCAAAGCTCAGTAAGTGCTTTTTCATTGTTTAGGTCGATTTGTGTTTTATATATGTGTGCCTTTACTGTGCTGACTGTTGCCCATGCGGTAAGTGACAGCACAAGTGCAGAGATAAAAGCACCGATGCGTATCTTTTTTCGCCTTTTCATATTATCGCTCCAAAATATTAAATATCATATTCTATTCTTGACGAAAAATAATCTGTTATTCATTATTTTTTTTCTGCTAAAAAAACAGTTTACAGTCAGCGCTTTTCCAAGTATAATGTATTAGTAAAATTATTAAAGGGTGAAATATACTTTGGAAATATATCTTGATAATTCCGCCACCACCCGGGTATGCCCGGAAGCGGCAAATGCCGCTCTTTCCGTAATGACGGATATATACGGTAATCCCTCGGCGGTGCATTCCTTCGGTGTAAAAGCAAAGACCGTACTTGAAGGCTCAAGACGGGCTCTTGCCGATATGCTGAGTGCCGATACGGAAGAGATACGCTTTTCCCATTCAGGCACGCTTGCAAATAATACTGCAATATTCGGTGCAGTAAATATGAGAAAGAAGCTGGGTAACAGAATCGTTACCACTTCACTTGAGCATCCCTCTGTTGCAAGATGTATGGACGCTCTTGAAGAGCAGGGCTTTCAGGTCATAAGACTGTCTCCCGAAAAAAACGGAAGCTTCAGCGTTGAGGAGCTGCTCAATGCGGTAAATAAAAATACTATCCTTGTATCTGCAATGCTTGTAAATAATGAAATAGGAGCAATAAACCCCGTTGAGCTTATTTCAAGAGCGGTAAAAAGGGTATCTGCCCCTGCTCTGATTCATGTTGATGCTATTCAGGGCTTCGGAAAAATTCCCGTAAAGCCCTCAAAAATGGGAATAGACCTTCTGACGGTGAGCGGTCATAAGATACACGCCCCCAAGGGCGTGGGTGCTTTATATGTAAGAAAAAATCTCAGCTTAAAGCCTTATGTCGTCGGCGGCGGTCAGGAGAATAATCTCTTCTCGGGCACAGAGCCTCTTCCCGCAATTGCCGGCTTCGGTGCGGCTGTGTCATCAATAAAATCCGTAAGCGGACATCTTGATGCGGTAAAGAAGCTTCGCGATAATACGGTATCTATGCTGAAGGATATTCCGCAGGTGCAGATAAACTCCCCCTCGGATGCACTTCCCTATATAATCAACATGTCGGTTATGGGAATCCCGTCGCAGGTGCTTATTAATTATCTCTCAGAGCGAGGTATTTATATCTCCGCAGGCTCAGCCTGTAAGAAGGGGCACAGGAGCGAAGTGCTTTCCAATATGGGCTTTAATCCCAATGTTATAGACTCTGCCGTAAGAGTAAGCCTTTCAAGGTATACAACTGCGCAAGAGCTGGAGGCTTTCGTATATACCGTGAACGATGCGGTAAAAAATATCAGAACAAAACTGTAAAACAGAGGAATATTAAAATGAAGGAAATTATTTTACTTAAAGACGGTGAGCTTGCTCTCAAAGGACTTAACCGCTCCACATTTGAGGATATGCTCATTAAGAACATAAAGGAAAGAATTTCATCTCTCGGTGAATTTTCCTACAGAAAGGCACAGTCTACCATTGTTGTGACTCCCGAAAATGAGGATATCGATCTCGATGAAGCTGTATCGAGAATCGGCAAGGTCTTCGGTACGGTAGGTATTTCAAGAGCTGCTGTCTGCGAAAAGGATATCGATGTTATAAGGCAGACGGCATACGAATATCTTAAGGAGGATCTGATGTTCGCAAAGACCTTCAAGGTCACCGCAAAGAGGGCAGACAAAAATTTCCCCTTAAAGTCTCCCGAGATATGCGATGAGGTGGGCGGCTTCCTTCTTTCAAAGATAAGAGGACTTAAGGTTGATGTGCATAATCCTGAGGTCACAGTAGCAGTTGAAGTAAGAGATAACGGTGTTTATATTCACGGAAAACAGCTTCCCGGTGCTGGCGGTATGCCCACAGGCACAGCGGGAAGAGCCTGTCTTCTTATTTCAGGCGGTATAGATTCTCCCGTTGCAGGCTATATGATAGCAAAAAGAGGTGTCCGTCTCACTGCAGTTCACTTTGCTTCTCCGCCTTATACATCAGAGCTTGCGGAAATGAAGGTGCACGAGCTTCTGGGTAAGGTTTCCATGTATTCGGGAAGGATCAATCTCTTCACCGTTCCATTTACGAAGCTTCAGGAGGCTATAAGAGATTACTGTCCCGAAGAGATGTTTACCGTTACGATGCGCCGTATAATGATGAGACTTTCTTCCCGTATTGCCGAATGGCAGGGGGCAGAGGCGCTTGTCACCGGTGAAAGCCTCGGTCAGGTTGCAAGCCAGACCATATACGCCCTTAAGTGTACCGATGAATGTGCCACCCTTCCCGTATTCAGACCGTGTATAGGTATGGATAAAAATGAGATCGTTGTAATTTCAAGAAAGATCGATGCATTTGACATATCCATCCGTCCCTATGAGGACTGCTGCACGGTATTCACTCCCCGTCATCCCAGAACAAGACCTACTCTCAGCTACGCAAGAGAAGTGGAGAATATGATTCCTGACCTTGATAAGATGATGGATGAGGCATTTGAAGGTGCCGTTCTTAAAATAATTGAAGCCTATAAATAAAATCAACCCTGTATTACCGAAGCAAGCGGTGATACAGGGCTTTTTGTTATCTTTTTATTATAGATACCTGTTATTTTTCTTGGGCTCCACCGTTATGGTGCCGTCATTATGTAAGGTGGTGAGTGTTACGCCGTAGTGGCAGTCCTTTTCGGGGAAGTTCAGCTTTTCTGTCATATTATAGGTATTATATCCCGTACACTGAGTGTATACAAGATATACATCCTCATAAATTGCACAAAGGTCATTAATATGGTCGTGACCTGAGAAAATAGCCTGAAGACTTGCTTTTTCCTTACCTGCGGTAAAGAAGCCGCTGTTATAATATGAGGAGCCGACGCTTTCATACTGTGTGCCGTAGAGAAGCTTTGTCTTGCCTGAGTCTCTGTAATCATACTTTCCGTATTCGTCACAGATCAGCTCATATTCCTTTACGGGGATGTGCATATAGCAGATGGACTTGTTTTCAGGGGATACGGTAAGAGTTTTTTGCATATTCTCCGTATACCAGTCTATCTGTCCCTGTTTTACAAAATCATAGGTATCAGACCAGAGCTCCTTCGGAACATTGTGGGAAATATTGTATTCCTCTATCATATCTCTGCCTGAGTCAATGAGGTAAAGGCTCTTATAATATGAGCCGTCCGCATTTTTAATGTGAATTGCTGTATTGCCGAAGCCGAAAAGCTCCTCCTTGCCGAAGAGGGTAAGGCAATGGGGATAGTACTGCATTCCTCTTAAAAGCTGATACTTGTAAAAGCCCTTTTCTTCTCTTGTTTCGTGATTTCCGAAAACATATGCCCAATACACTCCCAGCTTTTCCATCATATATGAAAACTGCACGGAGTCTATGTGCTGACAGTCGGAAAGAATACAGTCTCCCGTAATAATAACAAGGTCAGGCTTTTCATCCCTTATCTGTCTTACAAGACGGTCGATGGTCTTGTTGTTAAGTTCTGCTCCGGGGGAGCCGAGATGGAGATCCGTTGCCGTCATGATCTTGAAATCGGAATTGTCAATATTGCCGTTTTTGTCGGTCTTTGCAATAAGCACTTCATCCTCGGTCCTTCCGAGAATCTTAACATTGCTTCCCACATAGGAAAGATCGGTGTTCGCAGAAAATAAAAACTCAGGTCTTTTTCCCTTCGTTATCTTATGAAGCACACGGGATGCACCGAGGATCCCTGCAATTATCTTGTGTCTTATTGTTGCAAGAGGCTTATAGTAAAACATAATTGATCTCCTTAGATAAAATATCTATATAAGTATAAAACTATAAATATGGTATGTCAAAGGTTTTATTAAAAAAAAGTCCTTCCCGTGATGAGAAGGACTTTTTTGTGTCACTTATATTTCATTTATCCAATCCTTGACGGATACGAGGCCTACTGCGGCACGAAGGATGTATCTTGCGTCGGCAGAGGATATCTCTTTTTTCTCCGGCTCCTCAACATCGGATGCGGCTATCTGCCAATCGCTTAATTTATCAAGACCGACAGCAGCTCTGAGAGCGGTTCTGGCATCTGAAGAGGATACCGTACCGTCACCGTCATTATCACAGGGAACGATAACGGTTTTACTATCAAGCACCTTTCCGTCCTTGTCCCGAAGCGTCACCGTCATTCCGCTTACAATAGGTGCATCATTACTTACTGCCTTGCCGTCTTTATCTGTTATTTCAGCATTTCCTTTTGCCTTTATTAAAAGAACAGAGGCTTCTGTTTCAGGAAGAGTAAAAATAACTTCATTTCTGAGTATAATATTCTCCTCATCCTTAAATTCGATTGATGTCACAGGAATAATAACAAACTTATTACCGTTGGCATTTGCATACCTTTCAGCCGTTGAGCTTGTATATCCGTGAATTTCCGTATTTTTACAAACAAATTCAGAAGAAAGCTCAGCCAAAGGATTTAATACTGTTATTTTTTCGAGAGACTCGCTAAAGGCATTGCTTCCTATATATTTGACATTTTCCGGAACTGTAATTTCACTGATCGCGCAGCCCATAAAGACCATTTGATCGATAGATTCGAGACTCTCAGGAAGCTTTATGCTTTTAAGAGATGCACAAGAATCAAAAGTTCTGAATTGCAATTCAGTTATTTTTTCAGGTATTGTAACTGATTCAAGATTTGTGCAAGCGTAGAATGCACAACTTCCTATACTTGTTACGGAATTCGGTATTGTAACCGCTGTAAGTCCGGTGCATTCGGCGAATGCGCTTTCTCCGATTTTTGTCACAGAATTCGGTATTGTAATGGTTGTAAGTCCGATGCAACGGGAGAATGAAACATACCCGATAGTTATTACTGAATTCGGTATTGTAACTGCTGTAAGTCCGGCACAATTATGGAATGCAGCGGATGCAATAATTTTTGTTCCGGGCTTTATATTAACGGTTCCGGAAATATCCTTTTTTGCTTCAATTAAATGATTGTTCATATAAAGAAGACCGTTTTTCCAGTTGTTGGTGTCATTGTAATATGCTGTTCCTTCGAACGCACATGAACCGATATATGTTACTGAGTCCGGAATTGTGATCGATTTAAGTCCTGTGCATCCCCTGAAAATACCTTCATTGAGGCGTGTAACGGATTGGGGAATCGTAATTGATGTAAGTCCGGTACATTCGGAGAACGCATGGATATCAATATTTGTTACAGAAGCCGGTAATTCAATTGATTTGATTCCGGAGCAACCTGAGAATGCAAAAGATCCGATATATGTAACGGAATCCGGAATTGTGACAGAAGTAAGTCCGCCGCAGTTACTGAATACAGAAGGTGAAATAGTTTTTGTGCCGGCTTTTATATTGACTGTGCCGGAAATATTCTTATTTGCACTTACTAAATGGTTGTTAATGTAAAGTAAACCGTTTTCCCAGTTATCGTTGTTATTATAATATTCTGTTCCTGAGAATGCACTACTGCTGATATTTGTTACGGAGTCCGGAATTGTGATCGATGCAAGATTGGTACAACCTTCAAATGCATTGTATTTGATGTTTGTTACAGAAGCCGGTATTGAGATCGAGGTAAGCGCGGCACAACCGTAGAATGCACTGTCTCCGATTTCTGTTACAGAATTCGGAATTGTAACTGCTGTAAGTCCGGAGCAACCGAAAAATACACCTTCTCCGATGCTTGTTACGGAGTCCGGAATTGTGACCGATTTAAGCCCCGTGCAACCGTGGAACGCATAATTTCCGATGAAGGTAACAGAATTGGGGATTAAGATCGATGTAAGTCCGGTGCAATTATCGAATGCAGAAGATCTTATGCTTGTTACCGGATATCCGCCAAGGGTTGCGGGAATGGTTATGTTTCCGCTGATTGCAGAATTAACATCTGTAATCTCAGCCTTTTCATTTCTAACTTCATAAAAATAATAGCCTTCTTCCGCGGCAGCCGCTTCAGGTGTCAAAAAGCTGATATTTCCTGTTAAGGGCAGCGCCGACAGCATTAATGTGCAGCACAGAGCAATGCAGCATAAAATCTTTGTAGCCTTCTTCATTTTTCTTCACCTTTCCTCTGATATAAATTAAAAATGTGTACCCGAAATGCAATGTTTTAAGCATATACGGATGCTTATGACAAACAACAAGCAGAAAAATATAATAGACAAAAAAACTAATTGTTGTCTGTAAATCCATAGTAACATAGTAGTTAAATATAATCAAGCATAAAATGGCAGACAGCTTTTCAGAAGAAAGGCATTATAAAAAAGCATTCTGCTTCAACCCCCCGCCCCCCCCAATCTTGGGGGCGAAAAGGTGTTTTTTGTTATAAGCAAAATTGCTCACATTGCGAGCAATTTCCTATATAATAAAAAACAAGAGGGCTGATTGATTCTTTGCAGAAAAAGCCCCCCTTGATTATAAAAATATGACTGCTGAAAAACAAAAAAAGACGGCTTCTGCCGTCTTAGTTTGCTTAGTCTATTTCGACCTGGATCTTCATATCCTGTCTGTTGGCGGCGGAGCGCATAACTGTGCGGATAGCCTTTGCTATTCTGCCCTGCTTGCCTATTACTCTGCCGATATCTCCTTCAGCTACATGAAGATGGAATACTGTAACGTTGTCCTCGTTGACCTCGTCAACAGTGACTGATACTGCATCGGGCTCGTCTACGAGACCCTTTGCAATTCCGAGAAGTAAGTCTTTCATTTATCTTTGCCTCCGGGGATGTGTTATCAGTCGATAACGCCGTTCTTCTTAAGAAGAACCTTAACAGTATCTGTGGGCTGTGCGCCGTTAGCGATCCACTGCTTAGCCTTGTCAGCATCAACCTTGATATCCTTGGGCTCAGTCATAGGATTGTAGTAGCCGATCTCTTCGATGAATCTGCCGTCACGGGGATATCTTGAATCTGCAACAACGATGCGATAGAAGGGAGCCTTCTTAGCACCCATACGACGAAGACGAATTTTTACTGCCATTTTAATTTTCCTCCATTAAATAAATTTATAAGTTAAACAATAGCCATAGGCTTAGTGTCTAATTCCGATTAAAATCCGGGGAAGCCGCCGGGCATTGAGCCGCCCATTCCACCGAAGCCTCCGGGAGGCATCATACGGCGCATTCTCTTTTTGCTTCCGCCTTTATTACCGCTTAACTGCTTAAACATCTTCTGCATCTGCTTATACTGAGAGAGAAGTCTGTTGACATCCTCAACCTGCATTCCGCAGCCTGCGGCAATTCTTCTTTTTCTTGAGGGGTTGATAATTTCGGGCTTTGCTCTTTCGCCGGGAGTCATTGAAAGAATGATAGCCTTTGTCTTATCAAGCGCTCTTTCATCTATATCTGCATCCTTGATCTTTTTGCCGACGCCGGGAATCATAGAAAGAAGGTCCTTCATTGAACCCATCTTTTTCATTTCTTCCATCTGCATCAGAAGATCATTGAGATCAAACTTGTTCTGTGAAAGCTTTCTTTCAAGCTCAGCAGCCTTCTTTTCGTCGAGAGTGGTCTCAGCCTTTTCAATAAGAGAAAGGACATCGCCCATTCCGAGAATTCTTGATGCCATTCTGTCAGGATGGAAAACATCAAGATCATCAAGCTTTTCACCGACACCCACAAACTTTATGGGCTTACCTGTAACTGCTCTTGCTGAAAGAGCCGCACCGCCTCTTGTATCACCGTCAAGCTTTGTAAGCACGAGACCGTCAATACCGAGTGCCTCATTGAAGGTAGAAGCAACATTTACTGCATCCTGACCTGTCATTGAGTCAACAACAAGGAGAATTTCGTGGGGCTTTACCTCAGCTTTTATATTCTTAAGCTCCTGCATAAGCTGCTCGTCAATATGAAGACGGCCCGCAGTATCAAGAAATACATAGTCATAGCCCTTATCCTTAGCGAGCTTTACTGCTTCTCTTGCGATGATAACGGGGTTTTCCGTACCCATCTCAAAAACAGGAACGCCTGCCTGCTCACCGACTACCTGAAGCTGCTTGATAGCAGCAGGTCTGTAAATATCGCAGGCTGCAAGAAGAGGTCTGTGACCGTCTGCCTTGAGCTTTTTACAGATCTTTGCACTGTGAGTAGTTTTACCTGAACCCTGAAGGCCGCACATCATAACTACCGTCGGGGGATGTGAAGCACTTGCAAGTCTTGCCTGAGTACCGCCCATAAGAGCAGTTAATTCCTCATTAACAATTTTTATAACCATCTGCGCAGGGGTAAGGCTTTCCATAACCTTTGCGCCGATTGCCTTTTCTGTAACTCTTGCGGTAAAGTCCTTTGCTACTTTATAGCTGACGTCTGCTTCAAGAAGAGCAAGACGGACCTCACGCATCGCTTCTTTTACGTCGCTTTCATTAAGTGAACCCTTGCTTCTGAGTTTCTTAAACGCAGAGTCAAGTTTATCGGAGAGTCCTTCAAAAGCCATAAGGTCACTTCCTTTCCTGAAATATATGTATTATTCCGATAAGGACATCGCTATGGATCTGATCCTTACGGACAGGTCGTTTATCTCTCGTGAAAGACCTGTCTGTCTGTTTTCAACGCCTATCTTTGTTGCACATTCGATGATCTCATCGAGGCCGCTCTGAACATCCTTGAATCTTTTTACAAGACCAAGCCTTTGCTCCATTTCAATGAGTTGACATTCGGCTCTCTTGATGGCATCCCTGACGCCCTGACGGGTTATTCCCACATTCTGTGCGATCTCGGCAAGTGACAGATCTTCATTATAATAATAATCGAGAAATTCACGCTGTTTGGGAGTGAGCATATCGCCGTAAAAATCAAGCAGGATAGTAATATCAAGATTTTTTGCCATTATCAGGCACCACTTTCCTGAAGAATTTTAATGAAAAATGCCTGTAAAGCCTCAAACTTTACAGGCGGTATTATATTATAAAAATACCCCTTTGTCAAGGGGTATTACGTTTTTTTAAATTTTTAGCAAAATCACTGATTTTTACTTATAAAACCTCACAATTTTCGCACATTTCGCCATCCTCTGACAAATGCACGCAGGTGGGGTTTTCAGCCTGAGCATAATCAATATCATCAGGGATATCATTACCCACAAGGCAGGCTACGGGAACATACATAAGAATCATAAACGCACATGATACGCTTAATAAAAACTTCTTTACAGGTGTAATTCCTGTCATAGTCCCGCCCCCGATGCCAAAAAAATCCGAAAAAATATCTTTTCTATATATAATTTATCATATAAAAAATACTGCTGTCAATAAGGTTACAAGGTTTGTAATTATTAATTTTTTCCCTTCCCGAATCAGCAGATAAAAAAGTATTTTTCCGGCTTATCATCCTGATATATCACTCAGGCTTAACGCTGACTGCACTCCGATTGGTTTTCTTTACAAGCAATTGATATAAATCAAAAGACGGTTATAAATAAAGCTTCAGAAAGACTATGATCAGAAGAACGGGAATAAGGATAATACCTATTTTTCCCATGGTTTTTGCAAGCTTCCTTGCTCCTTCTGTGCTTCTCTTGCCTTCAGTGAAGCTTGGCAGGAACAATATCAGTGCTGCTATTAATATCGGAAGAAAATGCTTCAACGTTACCTTAAAGGAATACTTAATATAATCTTCTGTGTTTGACTTTATTTTTCCTTCTGAAAAACAGGCTCTATTGAATATATTGGCAGTTTTTTCATCATACGTACATTCATATAAAGAAACCCCTTCCTTCAGATAATCACAAAAGATATAATGCTTATTTTGTAATTCAAATATCTGTATGTGTATCAATCTGCGTTCATCGCCATCATAACCTAAGAACATAGGAAGAGACGTATGTCTTGATATTTTATCGACATCTTCAAAATATAAAATCTTAAATGCTTCAGCCTTATCGATAAGTGTATATTGCTGCTCAAGCAAACGGTTCATAAGATCTGTAATATCTTCTCCGTAATACCTTATATACAAATCCGCTGCATCACCCGATTCGTAAAAATCAATGTTTGCTGTAATATCCTCTATTATGGTATCTTCATTAAAATATTGATATTCCGAATACAGAAATAACGGAAAATTCAATACAGAAAGCACAAGTATAAGTAAAAGCATCAAAACTGCTAATTTTTTCATATATATTCCTCCCAAGGATTTGTCTCATATTTTGCAACAAGAATTTTGGGACAGGGAAAATCTGTGACAAAAAATCTATTATTGCAGTATCAAGGAAAATGTTGAAGCATATTTATTTTCTGATAGAAAATGATACTTTTTACGATAATTCAATTGCTATCGAAAGATTAAAAATCTGATATTTCTTTAATTGAATTTCTCGCTCTTTTTATGGGCTTTGGTTGTTATACTTTTTTTCACGGTTCTGCATTACTCAGGCTTCACGCTAACTGTCCCTTGTCTTATGCATAAGACACTTCATTAACGGAAAATCATCCCAATCGGCATATAGCTCCAATTCATTGTTATCGAAGGTATCAGAAAAAAAAGCTTTTAACAGCTCTTCTGTTTTTTTAGGATTATTTATCAATAATGAAATAACGGTAATATCCTCAATACGGATTCTTTCTGCACCGCAATAGGCAATAATGCTGTCGGGTAGTTCATCCTCTGCCGGAAAGCTCATTGCTTCACTGTAGCAATAGTAATTATCAAATAAAAATACCTGAACTTCAAAAATGTAAGAATTAATATCATCTTCAAGAGCATATGCCGTCAGTGTTTCCGTTTTTATACCTTTCGTTGTGTCCGTCTCCTTAGGTATCCAATCGAAAAACCTTTCTTCATTATTCAATAAACGGATATACCTTGTCCCGTTATAGATAAAATGTGCGCCTTCTCCTTCTTCACAATCCGAGGCAATATAAAAATTCACAGAGCTGTCTTCAATTCTATTTTTTTGAACAGTTAATGCGATTGATATTACAATGGACAAAATAACTATTGATAAAATAGAAGATAACCAAAAAACAGCGGCAGGACTTAACTTTTTTCTGTTTTCATGCATCATCATGGCATTCTCCATTCAACTGTAAAATAATCTCTGCCATGTTTTTTATCATAATATGGATCATAAATTGTGGCAGAATATTCGTCCCTTATTCCATTATAATAGTTAAACAATGTAGATTGCGGTTTAATGCCTGCAGTTTCTTTTTCATAGATAGGATCTGTTTCTTTTATATCTATTGAAGCACATGCAATGGCTACCTGTTGTTTGCTTTCCTTTGCTGCATACAAGAGAGCAATTGTATTTGGTGTATTTGTTATACCTATCGCCCACCAAAAAGCTTTTAGATGTTCTTCAATTTCCTCGTATAAGCAATCATCACTAAACAAAATTTCTCTCTGAGTAATTTGATAAAACTTTTCCGTAGTAACGTCCACCATTTGATTAATTGTATCTACTTTGTCTATTTTATAATTTTCATATATAGCTTCGTAGAACTCCTTTTCTGTCTTTGTTGTATTTTTTAACTTTGATGGTGAAATTAATATGGAAACATCATAAGCTTTTGTTTCTGTCATTTTGGATTTTTTGATTATAATTGAATTTGTATCATAAATAAAATCTTGAAACGATTTTTCTCTGTTTAGGAAATTTATTACGGTTACAATTTTTGTCAAAAGTCTCTTTACAATTTTAATAAACGATGCAACGGATGGCAAAGTTCCTTTAGTGTCTGTAAACATTACCGGATTATTATTACAATACGCAAACATATTTGTGCCGATTACGCCTTGGGCGGTGTCGGCGTATATGTCGGCGTTCATAAATCTGCAGAGCATCGGGACGTAGAATCTTGAGCCGAGGTAGTGGCAGACGCCGGCGGCGGGGGTGAAGACGTAGCCGCGGTAGGAGACAGGGTTGTAGGAGTGAAATATTAATGCACCTATCATCTGTCCGGGAGTGCCGTTGGGCATTTTTAATTCATAGTTTCCGTAGGCATCGTAGGCATACTCGAACAATATCTCTGATGTTTCGGCATTTATAATTCCCGTAACGTCTCCGAGGATGTTTTTCATATAAAGATATGAAACGGCATCGTTTATCACAAAGCCCAAAGCCTCGCCGTCAACATCATATATGACTCTTGTTTTTGCGACCTCGTTTTCCGTTATTGTGTTATTTTCATCTGTCGTATATTCCAGCACTCTCGTACCGTAAAGCTGAGTGTCTTCCCAGAAGTATTCATACTTGCTGTTAAGAGTTCCGTCTGATGAATACATCCTGAATTCTGCTATCTGTCCGTTATCATCGTAGAAATAATCGGTATAAGTGCCGTCATCTCCCTTGGTTACACGGGAAAGTTGTCTGCCAGCAGTCCACGTATAGGTATCTCCGTTTAATGACGTGATATTACCCATAGCATCATACGTGACCGCCTGACCGTTATATGAAGTCAGTACGTCTCCCCACTGCGCATTAGTGTATGAATACATATGCGTCTCAGTGGCAGTAAGCTCTGTCAGTTCCCCTTCTGTATAAGGGTATCTTATTCTTGAAACGATATTTCCGCCTACGTCGTAGGTATAGGTGGAAGTGAATTCGCCGAGACGGTTATCCTCTCTTATTAACTGATTGGCTTCATCATAGTAATATTTATTGTAATATACCTTTTCGTTTTCTTCCATACGGTATATTCCCGTAATATTACCGACAGCATCATATTCGTAATGCTCCTGTCTTGATACGGTATTTGTTCCGTTCGTAATATTCAAGGAGATGGACTCTACCTTTGTTGTCGCCGTAGTATCGGTATCTGCATAATTATATACAAATCTGCTGTCGATGCTATAGCTTTCATTATTCTTTTCGTTGTCCGTTTCGACAGACTTTGAAATGACTCTTCCGAACCAGTCGGTATTAGTTGTAGCTGTCACGCCGGTGGAATAGTTTGATACCGTTTCGTTTTCCGTCAGTTCATTTGCCGTTTCAAAGGATATAGTGTCAGTATATACACCTGTAACACTGTTATAATTACTGTCATAAACGTAAGTGATGCTGTCTCCTGCAATATTTCGCACTTCATTTCCGTTTTCATCACTTGATACAGAGAACAGCAGTGAATTATCTGAGACTCTTCTTAATTGAGTCCCGGTCTCAGTATACACAGTCTTGATTCCCGATGCATTATCTGTCATAGACTGTAATACACCTTCTTCATCATAGGTATAGGAATATCTTACGGTACCGTTATATGAAACAGCGGTTATATTATCATCCTCATCGTAGGCATATGACACTGTCTGACCGTTAGCAAAGGTAGTGCTTGAAAGTCTGTCGCTGTGTTCTGCCGTGCCGTAGGTATTTTCGGAAAGCACCGTCGTGCCTATTTTTGCCTTTGTCTGATTTCCCCTGTCTTACCTTCCTGTCTGCCCCCTCTTGTCTTACCCGTTACGCTTATTGATTAATCTGTTAAGTCCGTTACTGCGGAAAAGGTCCTCAATTTTTTTGATCAACTCATCATTTTCAGGAGATTGAGTTGGTGTAAATACAACGAAATCGTCCCAGCATCGTATACAGCAAAAATTATCATTATCGCAAACCGTCACTTCTCTGATTCTCGGGAAATATACGTCTTTTTCCAAGGAAAAATCAGTAGTGTTAAAAATCATAAAACCCTTCAGATGAGAAATGATAAGATATTCACCGTTGCACATATCACACAGGTTGGGGAGAACGGCAATTATATCAAGCTTTTCTTTGTGCACCAACCGAAATGTGTTGATATCATAAAAACACAGCGAAGCCATATCGTCGGAGCAATAAAACAGAATTACCAATAATCCTTTCTGCGGGATTACTATAGCATTACGAAAACCAGCTTCCGTAATTGTAAATTCGAGTTGCTTTGAGGTGTTTGTGATGAAGTTGTGCTGACATATAAATATTTGGTCTTTTTCATGATCTCCAAAAATTACATATAACTCATCGTCAAATATCTTGTTATCATACAGAAAGCAATCATAAATCTCAAACAACAATGTTTTTTTAGAGTTATTCTGCAAAATGTATTTTGTGTAAGATCTGCGGTCCGTTACAAAAGTGTCATATGCATACATAAATCCATCCTTATAAACAACAGGCTTCTTAAAGAAAAAGGAGGATCCACTTTTTCTAACGGACTGTTTTTTTGTAAAATTGTCATGTAATAAAAAGTATTTATAATCACTCTTTATCGCAATGAAAGAATTGTCATCTGAAAAGGCACTATCTAAAATAGCGTTGTCTTTGCCGATTGTATATATTTCCCCGTTAACAATATCTGCAATATACAGAATATTGGAATTCATCGCAATGTATCGGAGATCTTTTGAAATATTAAAACTATGTAATTTATGACTGTATAATATAGCTTTTAAATCCATATGTCACCTACCATTAAAAAACAGCATCGCTGGCTACAGTTAGTACAATACGAATCAAATCCAAGGCACTTAAAACACTTTCAGTTGTGTGTGAACATTTGTCAAATCCATATAAAACATAGTACACAGTAGAATGATGCATGCTAAAATATGTCATATTTGTAACGTTATTTGAGTTGATTTTCAAATTGATTATACTTATCTTCCGGAGTAAAGTCAAGTGAGCTTGTCGGCGGGAAGGCAGTAAAAAGAAAAAGCATCCGAAAAAGAAGCTCTCTTTTTCGGATGCGATTATTAGTATCTGTAAGAATTTAACTTATGCAAGCTCTGCGAAGTACTTGATTGTTCTTACCATCTGGCTTGTGTAGCTGTTTTCGTTGTCATACCAAGCAACTACCTGAACCTCGTAAAGATCGTCAGCGATCTTAGCAACCATTGTCTGAGTTGCATCGAAGAGTGAGCCGTATTTCATACCGATAACGTCGGAAGAAACGATGGGATCCTCGTTGTAGCCGTAGGACTCGGAAGCAGCAGCCTTCATAGCAGCGTTGATGCCTTCCTTAGTAACGTCTGTGCCCTTAACAACAGCAGTAAGGATAGTTGTGGAGCCTGTAGCAACGGGTACACGCTGTGCGGAACCGATAAGCTTGCCGTTAAGCTCGGGGATAACAAGACCGATAGCCTTAGCAGCACCTGTGGAGTTGGGAACGATGTTAGCAGCACCTGCTCTTGCTCTTCTCATGTCGCCCTTTCTGTGGGGACCGTCAAGGATCATCTGATCGCCTGTGTAAGCGTGAATTGTGCTCATGATACCGCTCTGGATAGCAGCATAATCGTTAAGAGCCTTAGCCATGGGAGCGAGGCAGTTAGTTGTGCAGGAAGCAGCAGAGATGATCTGATCATCAGCTGTAAGTGTATTCTCGTTAACTGAGAAAACGATAGTCTTGAGGTCATTGCCTGCGGGAGCGGAGATAACAACCTTCTTTGCACCTGCGTTGATGTGAGCCATGCTCTTTTCCTTGGAGCAATAGAAGCCTGTGCACTCGAGAACTACGTCAACACCGATCTCTCCCCAGGGAAGCTCGGCAGCGTTAGCCATAGCATAGATCTTAAGAGTCTTGCCGTCAACAGTGATAGTACCTGCTTCGTCATCAGCACTTACTGTGTGAAGACCTTCGCCGATCTTACCGCAGTAACCGCCCTGAGCAGTATCATACTTAAGAAGGTTAGCAAGCATTGAGGGCTTTGTAAGGTCATTGATAGCTACTACTTCGTAGCCTTCTGCGCCGAACATCTGACGGAATGCAAGACGTCCGATTCTGCCGAAACCGTTAATTGCAACTTTAACTGACATAATAATTTTCCTCCATTTAATAGAAACTGTTGTTCCTTAATTTACCATCATATATTATATCCGATTTTCCGAAGTTTTCAAGGGACTTTGTTAAATTTTTCACCTGCCCCGAAAACTTTGGTAATCTGACATAAAATCCCAAAAAAAAGTTAAAAATATTACTGCACATTAACCACATATAACAGTGTGAAAGCCTTGTTATACACGGGGAGAATTGACTACATTTATGGGATTGCCGCTGCAGAAGGCGCTTATGTTTTCCTCGAGGATATGCATAAGTCTGACTCTTGTGTCATATGATGCCCATGCTATATGAGGTGTGATATAGATATTTTTTGTATGGAAAAGGGGATTTTCGGGAACGGGAGGCTCTACGGAGAGAACATCCACTCCTGCACCCGAAAGCTTACCCGAATCAAGAGCAGCCTTTACAGCAGCTTCATCAAGCTCACCGCCTCTTGAGGTGTTTACAAGGAAGGCGCCGTCCTTCATTTTTGATATGAATTCCACGTTTACCATTTTTTCCGTTTCGGGAGTCAGGGGACAGTGTATTGTAACAAAATCTGAATTTGCAAGGAGCGTATCTCTGTCAACGAAATTGTAGTTTTCGTCCTTATATTTTTCGGGATGGGCGGTATGAATAAGCACCTTCATTTCAAATGCCTTTGCAATTTCCGCAACGCGTCTTCCTATTTTTCCGAAGCCTATAATGCCGATGGTCTTATCAAGAAGCTCTCTAAGAGGAGCCAGCTGATAGCAGAAATCGGGGTACTTCGCCCATTCGCCCGATAAAACGGAATCGGAATGAAGACCTATTCTGTTGGCATATTCGAGAATAAAGGCAAAAGTCTGCTGAGCCACGGCAGAGGCGGAATATGAGGGGATATTCACTACATTTACTCCGTATTCATCCGCCGCATCGCAGTCGATGATATTATATCCCGTAGCAAGCAGAGCTATCATTTTAAGACGGGGGAGCTTTTCTATAGTCTGTCTGCTCATAGGTGTCTTATTGAGAATAACGATATCCGCATCCTTTGCTCTTTCATATATCAGATCAACGGGGGAGCGGTCATATACGGTAAGCTTACCGTATTTTTCAAGGAAATCCCAGCTGAGATCTCCGGGGTTTGCTGTTACCGAGTCAAGAATAACAATGTTCATACTGTTTTCTCCCTATAAAGTTCATATTGAGAAAATTTTATCATATTTTTTTAATAATGGCAACTTATTTTAATGATTATTTATTATTGACCGTTTCAATTATTTATTGTATACTGAATAATGGTGATTTGTGTGACTAAAAGGGTTCATAAGCAAAAGACCATATCGAAGATATTACAGATATCTGCCGTTTTTTCTTTTTGTGTAGCGGCGGTTCTTATTGTTATACTTTGTCTTTTGCAGATAGATTCAATAAGAGAAAAGTATGATGAATATCTTTATGTGCTTCAGGACTTTGAGATGCGTGTTGCCGCTCTTCAGAGCAGATGGTTGATATTTGTCGTCATCTTTCTTCTGTTTTTGCTGAGAAGCCTGTCAATGATGTATCCCTATCCTATGATATTTATCATAACGGCAATGGTATTTCCCCCGTATCAGTCGTTTTTCATCAATCTTGCGGGAATGGCGTTCACCTTTGCCTTCCGTTATTATACAGGCTATGAGATGGGAGAGGGGACAATAAATTTTGCCCTGAAAAAATATCCCGCCATACTTAATGCAATGGAGGAGGACGGAAAGGGAAATCCGATAATCCTTCTGGCTCTCCGAATGGTGCCCTCTCTTCCGATAAATACCATAAGCCATTTTTACGGCTCTCTTGAGTATTCGTTCCCGAGATATATGCTTATTTCCCTTGCGGCTTATATACCGAAGCTTGTATCCTACTCATTTATAGGCGAGAATGTATACGATCCGTTTTCTGCGGATTTCTTCGTGCCGATCATAGTGCTTCTGGTATTTACGGGCATATGTCTTCTTGTATTAAGGACATTTATCAATATGTCGTCAAAGCTTTCAA
Organism: Clostridia bacterium; assembly: GCA_017440965.1. Taxonomy (GTDB): domain Bacteria; phylum Bacillota; class Clostridia; order Oscillospirales; family Acutalibacteraceae; genus RUG806. Next base: position 34,290 of record JAFSGH010000020.1, read on the forward strand.
AGAATAAAGAGGAAAAAAACTAACCGAAAGGAATTTAAATATTATGGCAAATCTTAACAATATCAGAAATGAGATCACTTCAGGCAATTTTGATGCAAGACTTTCCCGTCTTTACGGCAATGATACCGAAAAGGCAAGAGCAAGATTTTTGCACATCACTCATCTTTTTGAGGAAAAATTCGGAGACAGAGACGGAATAAGATTTTTCTCCGCTCCCGGCAGAACAGAGGTATGCGGAAACCATACCGACCATAACCACGGTCAGGTGCTTGCCGCAGCTATTAACCTTGATGCTGTTGCCTGCGCAGTAAAAACAGATGAGCATTACATAAGAGTATTTTCCGAGAATTATCCCGGTGATATCATAGATATCGAGGTGCTTGAGCCTCAGGCAAAGGAATTTGAAAAGAGTGCATCCCTTGTAAGAGGTGTTACAGCAAGATTCAAGCAGCTCGGCTACAATATCGGCGGCTTTGACTGCGTTACCGTAAATAATGTTCTCAAGGGCTCAGGTATGTCATCCTCTGCTTCCTTCGAGGTGCTTATCGGTACAATTCTCAACTATCTTTATAATGACGGTAAGATTTCTCCCGTTGAGATAGCACAGATAGCACAGTTTGCCGAAAACAAGTTCTTCGGTAAGCCCTGCGGACTTATGGATCAGATGGCTTGCTCCGTAGGTTCCTTTGTACAGATCGATTTTGCGGATCCCGCTTCTCCCGTTATCACTCCCGTAGAATTTGATTTTGCATCCTGCGGACATGCTCTTTGCATCGTTGATACAAGAGCAGACCATGCAGATCTTACGGATGACTATGCCGCTATAAGAAGAGAGATGGAGGCTGTTGCAGGTTACTTCGGAAAGAGCTGTCTTCGTGAGATAAGCGAGGAGGATGTTCTCAGCAATATTGCAGGTATCAAGGAAAAGCTCGGTGAAAGACCTCTTCTCAGAGCTATCCATTTCTTTGAGGATAATAAGAGAGTTGCCGCAGAGGCCGAGGCTCTCAGAAAGGGTGACTTTGATACTTTCAAGGCATTGACGATCGCTTCAGGCTATTCATCATATATGTATAATCAGAATGTATTTTCTTCATCCGCTCCTCTTTCACAGCCCGTATCTCTTGCACTTGCTGTAAGCGAGGTCATTCTTAAGGGCAAGGGCGCATGGCGTGTTCACGGCGGCGGCTTTGCAGGAACGATACAGGCATTTGTTCCCTATGAATTACTTAACGAATATAAAGAAAAGCTGGAGGCTGTATTCGGCGAGGGCGCTTGCTACGTGCTTGCCATAAGACCCTTCGGAGGAACCGAGGTCTGATATCTGCCTTCAAAAAGGTGATATAAAATGACAGAATCAAGACATATAAAGGCGCTGGAGCTTGATAAGGTGCTTCAGTCGCTTTCTGAGCTTGCATCAATTAAGGACAGCAAGGAGATGGCTCTTGAGTTGAAGCCTGCCGAGGTGCTTTATGATGCCCAGGCTCTGATAAATCAGACTAACGCCGCATATGTGCTGCTGGCAAAGTTCGGAGGTCCCTCCTTCGGTGCGGCAAAAAATGTTAACTCTTCTCTATCGAGAGCATCTGCCGGCGGTGTGCTTACTATGAGAGAGCTGTTGGATATAGGTGAAGTGCTGAGAGTTATCCGTTCTCTTTATGAATGGAGATTTTCACAGCCCGGTGCAGACAGCTGTCTCGATGTATTTTTCTCCTCGCTTTGCCCGAACCGTATGCTTGAAAACAATATATTCACATCTATTCTCAATGAAGAGGAGATGGCGGATAATGCTTCAAGAGAGCTGAGCGACATCAGAAGGAAAATGAGAAATCAGGCGCAGTCCATCCGCGAAAAGCTGGAGGGGCTTGTCAGAAGCACTCATTATCAGAAATATCTTCAGGATGCAATAATCACACAGCGTAACGGCAGATTTGTCGTTCCCGTAAAAAGCGAGCACAGAGGAGATATTCCGGGACTTGTTCACGATACCTCAGGCTCGGGTGCTACGGTATTCATTGAGCCTATGGCAGTGGTTGAGGCAAATAATGAGATCAGAGTGCTTCAGGGTAAGGAAAGGGAAGAGATAGAGCGAATTCTCTGTGAGCTGTCCGTTGAAGCAGGAGAATATGCAGAAACGATAAAGAGTAATTTTGACTCCATAGTTGAGCTCAATCTTATTTTTGCAAAGGCTCAGCTTGCTTATAAAATGAAGGCAAGCCTTCCGATACTTAATACAGAGGGTATTATCGAGCTTAAAAAGGCAAGACATCCTCTTCTTGATCCCAAGAAGGTGGTTGCCACGGATATATCTCTCGGTGAGGACTTTGACACCCTTGTTATCACGGGTCCCAATACAGGCGGAAAGACTGTTTCCATAAAGACGGTAGGACTTCTTTCCCTTATGGCATGTTGCGGACTTCTTATCCCTGCGGCAGACAATTCCCGAATATGTGTTTTCAAAAAAGTGTTTGCCGATATCGGTGATGAACAGAGCATAGAGCAGTCTCTTTCCACCTTTTCATCCCATATGGTAAACATCGTTGATATCCTTAAGAATGCAGATCACGAGAGCCTTGTTCTTATAGACGAATTGGGAGCGGGCACCGATCCCGTTGAGGGTGCGGCTCTTGCTATCGCAATTCTTGAAAGACTGCAGATGAGCGGTGCAAAGATCGCAGCCACCACTCACTATGCAGAGCTTAAGGCATATGCTCTTGATACCGCGCGTGTTGAAAACGGATGCTGTGAATTTGATGTTTCCACACTGAGACCTACCTACAGGCTTCTCACGGGTGTGCCCGGAAGATCAAATGCTTTCGCTATTTCCGAGAGACTGGGAATAGATAAGGAGCTTATTGAAAGAGCAAATGAATTTGTTTCCTCGGAAAACATCCGTTTTGAAAATGTAGTCGATTCACTTGAGGAATCAAGACTTCTGATGGAAAAGGAAAAGAGCGAGGCTGAAAAGGTCCGTGAGGAATACGAGGAAAAGCTGGCTCTTGCCGAAAGGAAGCTTGCGGATGCGGAGGCGCTCAGACAAAAGGAATATGAAAAAGCTCAGGGCGAAGCATTGAAGATAACGGAAAATGCAAGAAGATCCGCAAATGCTCTTCTTATGGAAATAGATAATCTCAGAAAAGAAATGAAGAGCACAAAGGATGCCTCGGAGCTTGCAAGAAGAGCAAAGCAGGCAATGAAAAAAGGCCTTTCCGATATAGACAGAAATGTAAATCCCGTTACCACCTCGCTTTATGAGGATGAGGATTATGTTCTGCCCCGTCCTCTTAAGGTAGGCGATACCGTTCTTCTTACGCAGCTCGGTAAAGAGGCTCAGGTGCTGTCTCTTCCCGATAAGAGAGAACAGGTCGAGGTGCTCTCCGGTGCTCTCAGAATGAGAGTCAGCATTAAAAAGCTCAGGCTTATTGAAAAGAAAAAGGATAATAAGCCGAAGACAGCATCCCTTTCAAGAAGCGGCTCTATGGAATCCCGTCTTACCGCAAGTGCGGAAAACCGCTGTGACCTCAGAGGCATGACCGTTGACGAGGCACTGCTTACTCTTGACAGCTTCCTTGATTCGATGCTTATGGCAAATATCGGTGAATTTACCGTAATTCACGGAAAAGGCACCGGCGCACTGAGAGCCGCCGTGCAGAAGCATCTTAAGGGAAGCCGATTTGTAAAGTCCTTCCGCCTCGGTGTTTACGGTGAGGGTGAAAACGGAGTCACGATAGTTACGCTTAAATGATTTTTTGCTATCGTGATTTTTGAGAAAAATCTATCGGATCGTACAGATCACAAAAAACGGCAGACCTCGGAATCTGCCGTTTTTTCAGTTGGCGGAAAAATAAATAAAAGATTTGTTTCCGCAAGACGGATAAGCCCCCGGCGGTACCGTAAAACAACAAATGCTTTTCGAAGCGTTTTCTCGGAGCATCCTGTTAACTTAATGAATAATTAAAGAATATTTACTTGTAAAATATACACCGTGAAAGTATAATGTATATACTTGAGAATGATATATAGGCTTAAAAGGAGACCTTTTTATGATTAAGCAATTTATTAAAGATATATTCCCTGTGTATAAAAAAGAAAAAAGAGTTCTTTCAAAAGATGAAAGGCTTGAAAATATAAAATACTATTGCCTTGCCTTCTTTGTTCCCCTGCTCATTATGTTTGCAGGCGCTGCAATAAGAGGCTTTGCTCCCTTCGGAGAATATAATTTTATGGCAATAGATGCCTGGGGACAGTATTTCCCGATGCTGCGTGAGATGAAGAGGGCATTCAGAAGCTTTGATACGAGCTATTCCTTTACGGGTGCTCTCGGCTTTGATCTTACGGCTCAGAGTGCATATTACACAAACAGTCCCTTATGGTATCTTCTTTTTCTTTTGCCGGGTGAGCTTACTCCCGCACAGGTGGATATCGCGGTCATGCTCCGCTTTGCCCTTGCATCTCTTACCTTTTCCTACTATATAAGCTCTCACTATAACAAAAAGAGTATGCCTATGGTGTTATTTTCTATGGCATACGCTCTTTCAGGCTATACCTTTGCATTTATCAATCAGTTTATGTGGATGGATGCGGTAGTGCTTCTTCCTCTTGTTCTTCTCGGCATTGAAAGGCTTTATAAGGGAAACGGCGGTATCATTCTTTACACTCTGTCTCTTTTTCTTACTATTTATTCAAACTTTTATATTGCTTATGCGGTTTGTATTTTTGCGGTGCTCTGGTTCTTTTTGCAGACACTTTCCGATTTCAGGGGAATCAGGGAATGGTTTTTAAGTGCCTTCCGCTTCGGCATCTGCTCACTTCTTGCGGGAATACTCAATCTGGGCGTTCTGCTTCCGCTTCTTAATGCTATCGGAAATACTCTTGCGTCCCAGAAGGGCTTCGGAACCGAATATAAGATGTATCATTCTCTTAAGGATATGCTTATGATGCTTCTTCCCTTCAGAGAATCCTCTCTTGCCTTCGGCGCTCCCAATCTTTACTTCGGACTTATCCCTGCCGTCATAACAGTTTTGGCTCTCTTTTCAAAGGAAAGCCTCAAAAAGAAGCTCGGATATCTGGCTCTTTTTGTGTTTATGTTTGTTTCCTTTAATTTTAATCTCCTTGATTATATCTGGCACGGCTTCCATTTTCCCAATCAGCTTCCCGGAAGACAGAGCTTTCTGTTTATCTTCTTAGGGCTTGTTATCTCTTACAGCGGCTTTGAAGCATTAAAGGGACTGATAAAAAAGGAAAGCCTCAGAAGGCTTGTTGCCGTTGCTCTCTGTGTTCTCATCGGTGCGGAGATATCTCTTAACGGTGTTACAAAGCTTATTTCCGATACAAAGGGTGTAAGCGAGGCATCGATCCTCAGAAACGGCGAGGCACTTACCGAGGTACACGAAAATTATACTCCCGATAAGGAGAAAAACGAATTCTGGAGAACAGAGCTTGCCTCTCACAGATATAACGGCGGTCAGCTTTTCGGCTATTACGGAATTTCGCATTATTCCTCGACTATGTCGGGAGCCTGCTATAATTTCTTTACTCAGCTGGGAATGAGCGTCTATGCAAAGAATGTCAGCATAGAGTATCTTCCGAATCCTGTTCTTAATTCACTTTTCGGTGTAAGATACATCGTTTCGGGAAGCACGGCTGTGGATGAAGTCTCAGAGGTCGTCGGCACTGCCGCAAACATGTTCGTTCACGAGAATACAGCGGTACTGCCCCTGTTTTATGTTGCAGAAAGCGATGTGCTTGAAACGGATATGTCCTTAAGAGGCTATGCCTTTACCGATGATATATTCAGAAGAATTGCAAAAACTGACAGCGTCATCAAGGGAAACGGCATTTTTGATGATGAAAATAACGAGGGCTATACTCTTAATACCGAGGAATTCCTGAAGGGTATAGAGAATATCCTTGAAAGCGATTGCAGTATAACAGACTTCGGAAAGAAAAAGATCACCGGCAGTGTCAATTCCGTCAAGGACGGTGTGCTTATTATTTCCCTTCCCGCGGCTGATGTTGAAGTGGAAATCGACGGTGAAAAGGCTCAGGTGCTTACCGTTGCAGGCTATATGGCAGGTGTGAATATCACCGAAGGTCTGCACGAAATTACAATTAAATTACCGTAAATTATTCCCGAGGACTTGATATTTCAGGTCTTCGGGAATATTATATCATTAAGGAGGCGAGGGTATTGATAGACAGATATACATTAAAACGCTTTACATTTAATAACAGCTGGATAGAATTCCCCGATAATCCCGTATCGGTGCTGGCAAGAAAGGATTTTACCGCAGGAAAGATCAAGTCGGCAAGACTTTTGGTTATAGGACTCGGATTTTTTGAAGGCTATATAAACGGAAAAAAGATATCTGAGGACAGATTTCTTCCTCTTAATACTGATTTCCACGAAAGAATACTTAACAGAAAAAACGGTGTTTGGGAGGAGAAGACCGAACACAGAATATATGTGTCTGAATATGATGTTACCGGACTTATAAGAGAAGGAGAAAACAGCCTTTGCTTTATGCTGGGTAACGGTTGGTATGCCTGCGAGCATCAGGAAAAATTCGGAAATAAAAGACTTATATTTGAGATTATTATGACAAATTCGGACGGTCTCAGATCAAAGGTAGCCTCTGATGAGGATGTTATATACAGCGAGGGCTTTATAAAGGAATATGACCTTACCGAGGGAGAGACACACGATTATTCCGATTATGATGACACCTGGTTTTTCCCCGAAACAAAGCTTCCTCATTGGAAAAATGCCGTTAAGTGCGAGCCGATAAAAACGGAATATGATCTTTCGGATTGCCCTGCAGACAGGGTGACAGAGGTGATATATCCCGAAGTCATAAAGGATGACGGTGTCAATAAAATATATGATATAGGAAAAAACTGCAGCGGTAATATCGTATTAAGGCTTCCTGCCGATAAGGGAAAAAGGGTTGAGGTCACCTGCAGTGAGGAGAGGCTCTCCGATAACAGCCTTGATCCCGAAAAGATCATGGATCAGAAGGCAGTTTTTATCTGCGGTAATAAGGAGATAATTGCTTCGCAGGTGTTCACCTGGCACGCGGCAAGATATTTTCAGGTGCCCTCCGATATAGAGGTAGTAAGATTTGATAAGATACATACAGATGTCAGGGTGACCTCAGAATTTCACTCCGACAATAAGGTCCTTCAGTGGATATACGATGCATTTATAAATACTCAGCTTTCAAATATGCATTCGGGCATTCCCTCCGACTGCCCCCATCTTGAAAGAAGAGGCTATACGGGTGACGGTCAGCTTACTGCAGATGCGGTCATGTCAACTATGGATGTCAAGAAATTTTACACTAAGTGGATCCGTGATATCTATGACTGTCAGGATGAAAATACCGGTCATGTGCAGTATACAGCGCCCTATACTCATTCAGGCGGCGGTCCCGGAGGCTGGGGCGGTGCAATCGTTCATGTGCCGTATGTATTTTTCAAGCACTACGGTCTGGAGCACATCACAAACGAATACTGTCTAAGGGCGGAGCGTTATTTCCAATTCCTTGATGCGCATTCCGAAAACGGTCTTGTAGTATCCGATATTCCCGATGAGTGGTGTCTCGGTGACTGGTGCACGCCCACGGAGATCGAAATTCCCGCTCCCTTCGTAAATACATATTTTTATGTAAAGCACATAAATGAGCTGCTTTTAGCTATGCGATTGTCGTACTCTGATGATGCGTTGAGCTTGGCTCTTAAGGAGAAAAAAGAGCGTCTTATTGATGCGATCATGAAGAATTATTATGATCCCGAGACAGGTGATTTTGCAGGAAATATTCAGGGGGCAAATGCTTTTGCTCTTGATATCGGTCTCGGAGACAACCGTACAATTGATAATATGTGTGCGGTGTATGACGAGGATCATATGTATTTCAATACAGGCATCTTCGGTACGGATATTCTTATAAGAGTGCTTTTTAAAAACAAAAGGGGTGAGCTTGCCTATAAGCTTCTTACCTCGGAGGGTAAGTATTCCTTCGGTAATATAATGAATCAGGGTGCTACTACCTTATGGGAATACTGGACAGGCAAGCGTTCCCATTCCCATCCCATGTTCGGTGCGGTCACCTCCTATCTTTTCAGTTATATTCTCGGCATTTCTCAGCTTGAGAGCTTATTCGGATATGAAAAGCTGATCATTGCTCCTGCCTATATCGGGGCTTTAGGAAAATTCAGCGGTAAGATGGAGCTTCCCTACGGAGCGGTAAGGGTAAGCATTGAGTACACTGAAAAGGAATCCCGCTTTGAGATACATTCTCCTGTTGACGGTATTTTCAGATATGACGGTATGGACTACAGTATAACACCGGGTATCAACAGATTTGTTATTGAGGTGTAAAAATGCAGAGAATTGAAGATATTGATAAAAACTTTAAGGCTTCAGTGCCGCAGCCTGACGGTATGACCTCTTATGATATACTGCAGCCTCCCTTTAAGCTTTACGGTATTTTGTACGGTGAAAAGGGCTTTTACAGAATGGACGAAAAAACAGCCGCCTCGGTAAGCGAGGGTGTCGGTGTGCTCAATTACCATACCTCGGGCGGAAGACTCCGCTTCAATACGGATGCAAGAAGAATAATGATCACCGTTGATCTCGGTGAGCTTTGCCATATGAGTCATATGCCTCTTTCAGGCTCCTCATCCTTTGATCTTTATGTTGACGGAGTGTATAAAAGCGTTTTCAGAGCGCCGAATAACGAGGATTATCACAAGATATGGTCAAGTGAGATAATTCTTCCTGAGGGAGACAGCAAGGAGATCCTTATTAACTTCCCCTTATATAATAAGGTAAGAAATGTCTGTGTGTCGCTTGATAACCGGGCAAGCGTAAGAGAGCCAAAGCCATATGAAGATAAAGAGCCTATAGTTTTTTACGGCTCCTCCATTACCCACGGCGGCTGTGCATCTCATCCCGGTAACGCATATCCCAATATGATCTCAAGAGCCCTTGACAGAGATTTTATCAATCTCGGCTTTTCGGGCTGCTGTAAGGCAGAATATGAGATGTGTGAGTATATCGGAAGGCTTCCTATGAGTCTTTTTGTATATGATTATGATTATAATGCACCTACCCCGGAATTTCTTGAAGCCACACACGGTAGGTTCTTCAGACAGTTCAGAAGACTGAATCCCGATGTGCCGGTAATTATGCTCAGTCACGCGGATAATCTTTTCGGTGACGAAATAATGGCAAGACGCCGTGCGGTTGTAAGAAGCACATATGAAAATGCCCTTAAAGAGGGCGACAAAAATGTTTACTTTATAGACGGCAGAGAATTTTATAAGGAATACGGTCTTGATTTCTGCACGGTGGACTGTGTTCATCCCAATGATCTCGGATTCTTCGGCTTCCATAAGGTATTATCAGAATTTATAAAGGAGAATGATTTGTAATGAAACCTTGCTTTATTGCCCACAGAGGCTACAGCGGAAAATATCTTCAGAATACCGAGGAGGCCTTTATCAAGGCGGTTGAACACGGCTCAGGCGGTATTGAAACCGATGTAAGGATCACAAAGGACGGTGTGCTTGTCGTAAATCACAACGAGACAGCCGTATTTGAGGACGGCACGGAGCTTGCCGTGTCAGAGGCTACATACGAGGAACTTACTAAAAAGCCTCTTCTCAATAAATTCACCGATACGAAGATATATATCTGTACCTTTGAAAGATATCTTGAAATATGCCGTGACGGAAATATGGTCTGCTTCATTGAATTCAAGGGATATTTTCCCGATGAAAAAATAGATGAGGCATTCCGCATGGCACAAAGAGTATATGATCTTAAAATGTGCTCACTTCAGTCCTTTGAGCTTGATAATCTCATCCGTGCCCATAAGGCATTTCCCGAGCTTCAGATAATGCTTACCTGCGGTGAACCCGATGAGGATGTTTATAAGTGTCTTGAGCTTGGCTTTGATATTGATATGGCGCATTCGGGAATTTATAAATCCCTTGTTGACCGCTTCCACGAAAAGGGGCTTAAGGTTGGTCTGTGGACGGCAAATCAGCCTCACGAGCTTGAGCTTTGCAGGCTTATGGGAGTTGATTATATCGAATCGGATATCTATTCAGATTTCATAACCGAATAATATGGATATAAGGCTTGTAATTTATTATCTGTGTATTCTCATCGGTGCGGCAGTATCTTCCGTTTTGGGAGTTTATATAGGAAAATGGCAGGGCTTCAGCAAAAGGACAGTCGGCATATATGTTGCTCTTGCTCTTGTTATCGGAATCTTCGGTGCATTTTTTATGGGAGGACTTCAGAATTTTATAATGTCGCTTACGGGGCTTACTTATTATCCCTCCCGTATGCGTATTTTCGGAGGTCTGCTTTTTACACCGCCTCTGATATATTTTCCCGTAAAATATCTTGCCGGTGATTTCGATACGGTAACGGATATTTTTTCTCCCGGCTTATACCTTCTTCTCGGATTTTCCAAGATCGGCTGTGCGGTCTACGGTTGCTGCTACGGTATAGAATGTCCCTTCGGGGTAAGCACTCCCTTTGAGGAGCATACTGTCTTTCCCGTTCAGCTGCTTGAGAGCCTTTTATGCTTTCTTGTTTTTGCACTGATGCTTTATATTGTCATAAATAAAAAACACCGCAAAGGAACGGTGTATCCGTTATCGATGATCCTTTACGGTGTTCTGAGATTTCTTGTTGAATTTTTAAGATATTATCCTGAGCCTCAGAGGACATATTTTTTCGGTATGAGCTTCTGGCAGGCGGTAAGCATCCTTACTGTTTTCGTGGGTATCATATGGTTCATACATAAACATCACGAAGGAAACCGGGTGCTACGAACAGAGGATAGGCAGTACGAAGGATAAATACTGCGGTCAATATATAATATAAGGGGTTGTGCACTATCTTCAGTGCATAGCCCTTTATTTTTTCGTTTCCGTCAGTAAGTGCCGATGTGAAGAACAAAACCGCCGAGGGAGTAACTGAGACTGAAAGAGTCAGAAGCGGAGTCGGGAAACTGTTATAGAATATTCCCGTTAGGAGAGTCAGCAGTGGTAAAATGCAAAGAGGAACAAGCCGCCATTCTTTTTTTAATATAAAAAATACGGCAATGAATACAGCAAAAAGAATTGCGGGGATGTATTTTTTGCTGAAGGACAGCTCCGATGCCGCTTCGCTTTTTACAATATGCAATACGGCAAATACTGCCGTGAGCAGGCCGTTGAGAATAACGGATATCCTTTTTAACAGCGGGCTTTTATCCTTAAGAAGAAATGCCGCCGCAGTCAGCACGGGAGCAAAGCACATGGAGAAGGCGGGGAAAAATATGCTTCCCGCGGCAGTTGCGATAAGACAGATGAGAGTATACCCCGAAAATGCCGCCGCGGTCAGGGTGACAAAGAATATAAGAAACATTATCATCGGGGAATAGTCTGCTTCACGGCTCGTTATCATCATATCGGCATCCGTTGTTATCATGCCGAGACAGGCAAAAAGCATAAGAGGAATAAGGTGCATGCCGAGCTGCTCTTCATTTTTTGATCTTATGATATACGGGATGAAAAGAAGGGATACGAAAACGAAGCCTAACAGCAGGATGAGGGGGTAATAAGAGGTGTATCCTATATAAATTGTTCCCTCTGAATTTGTATAGCCGGATATCAGCTTTATTACATAAAGAATAAGTGCCGTGAGGGGAACTGAGAGAAAAAGTATTCTGTTCTGAGGTACACTTGTTTTTTTCATAATGTCACCATACAAATACTATTGATAAATAAATAAGGAGTGCAAATAAAAGGGGCGTCTTATGAGCTTTAAGTCTGTCTGTTACATATGTAAGGGCGTTTGTAACAGGGGCTGCTCTGTCTTTTATGAATAATGCCAGCATCAGAAGACAGGATATTATCATATCGGACAGCCATCTTGATGTATCTGAGGATGTAAAGCAGGCAAAAAGCTGAACAAGAGGAGAGATCAGACAAAGCAAATATAAGAATCTTTCTTTTTTATCCTCTGTGTTTTTCATTGCCCTTGCCCAGATTGCTTCAAAAAATGCAACAGCGGGACTTGCAAGAAGAAGATCGCAGATGATTGCAAAGAGCGTGGTGTCCTTCAATGCCATCTTAAAGTAACCGACAAATGCTTTGACTATATCGGGCAGATCCTCTGAAATTTCCGTTATTTTATAAAGTCTGTTTGTTTCGTTAAAGGAACGAAAGCCTATTCCTACATATCTTTCTATGTTTGTGATAGGGCTGCCTGCCTTATCTATTATATAGTCTAAGAATTCATCGAAGGTCATTGTGCTGATGGAGCGCATCGTCAGCATAAAATATAATGTCGCGCCTACGCTTACCGTCACCATAACACCGGTAAGGATATAGTTATATCTGCTCTTTTCCTTAAGGCACTTACGGAAAAACAGCACATATATCAGAGGCATAAAGGCAAGCAGGAAGGAATAATGCACCCAGAGCCCCGTGAATATGAGGACGGGGACGAGAAAGGCTGTCTTTTTGCCGTCGGCAGCAAGAAGGCACAGCACTGCAGAGAGAAGCCAGTATATGTCCATAAGCTCAAACAGATTTATATATGTCATAAAGCCGTAAGGAAATACCGCAACGACAAGGCATAACATAAAAAGAAGCTTTCCGCTTTCCTCTTTTGCATTTTTTATGCATCCTCCCAAAAATACGGCAATGAGAAAAAAGCTTAAGACCGTGACCAGTGTTTGCAGGAAGACGATGTTTCCCTCCGTGGGATGCTCCCATAAAAGTCCCGATATGCTGCCTACGAGGGTACGACTGATAAGACCGATCCTTACATCCACAAGATGCAACGGGTACAGTATGTCCGACATTATATCCTCTTTCGTGAAAAGAATCAGGAAATTCAAGGAAAGAGCAGTGAAGATACCAAACTCATATTTAAATTTTGAAAAAAGCTCGTTCAGTTTATTCATCTTTGATTTCCGTTACCTTTATAAGAAGTCCGCTTCCGATGTCCTCTGCTTCGCCGCTGAAAAGATTATAAGCGAAATCAGCCATCATCTTTGCGGGGAAGGGCTTCATGCCGTGTTCCTCGTAAGAGTATGCCGGTACATACAGATAGTCGGGTATGTTTTCAGGGTTTATCTCATAATACTCCCTGAAGCGGTCTCTGATCTCAGGGAACATCAGCTGCTCTGCAATAAACCATCCCGAATGAACGCCCATAGAAAGTCCGCTTTCAAGATACATTGCAGAAAGATTTTCCGTAACAAAGAGCTTTCCCTTGCCCTGCGTCTTCTCTTTTATTCTTTGGGCATCATTATATATATTGGTATATAAAAGAGCCTGATCGGAGGGAAGGGATATGCCCTCGTAGATGCCGTTTGTCATTTTTGCACTTTTGAAATAAGCTCTTTCAGCTGAGGGCTTGATAACCATCGTTCCCGTCTGAAAAACAGTAAATCCGAAAACTGCGGCGGCAAGGATAGCTGATGCCGCTTTTACGGTTTTTTTTGTGTCACAGTCTTCTTCTTTTAATTCGTTGAAAAGCTCCCTTGCAAGAATAAGCGAGCCGAAGGAGGCAATGATATAGCCGTTGACGCTTGCGTGAAGAGCGAGATTTGAGCTTACTGTCATAAAAAGAGCATACATAAAGCCCGTACACCATAAGAGTATGAATATTTTGTGATCCTTTTTTTCTGAAAGAAGATAAAGGGGAAGTCCCGACAGAGCAAGAGGAAGGAAAAAGAAGCTTATATCATCCGTTTCGGTTGTGCCGTTTGTGAAAAACAGCCGGATATAAAAAGTAATGAAAAATACCGCGAGTGCAAAAGAGGAGATAATTACAGCAAGGTGTTTATTTTTCTTACTTATTATGACGGAAATAACAAACAGCATAACGGCTGCAATAAGAGGTACGGCACCTGCCGACATTGACATATCCGAGAAGAATTGAATAAGAGAAAAGGTCTTTATGCCGAGCTCCTCCGTAAGCTGCATATGCTCCACATCCGAAAGGATGCCGGGAATACAACGGATGATCGTTTCGATATCCGAATTTTTCAGAAGAAGATATAAGAAGAAGGCAAGCACGGGAATGATTCCCGCCGTGTAAACGCAAAATGCCTTTACCGTGAGAAGAACGGGAACTGTCTTTTCTTTCTTCTTATACAGTATATTGACCGTCACGGTCAATATGAAACGGATGCCGAAAAAGATAATGCCGAGAGGCTGGCAGAGAATAAACATTGCAATAAGCGAGCCCTCTGCAAATATCCTGATATATGAAGGCTCATTTGTTATATTATTATATATTAAACATATTATTATCATAAGCAGGCTCACGCCCATGGTATTGTAGCTGAGTGTTTCAACACCGATAATGCTGAAGAGCATAAAAAGAAGTGACATCAGTACGGCGCTTAAGCCGTGCTTTCTGAAGGTCTTATATGTATATGCTCCCGTTATAAGCTGCATAAGGCAGAAAAGCCTTCTTGAAAAAAGTATTATTCCCTTTGTTGAGCCGGTGAATGCTGTAAACAGTTTTACGGGAACATATAATAGAACAGAGGAAAGCTGGGAAAGATGCCATTCATCCGTAAATAGTCCGTCACCGTTCATAATTCGGAAGGGTACAGAGAGATAGAAGGCTTCATCCGATATGGTCCCGTTGAAGGACGCCGTTATAAAAAGGTAAAAAAATGCCGCTGAAATAAGACATACGGCGGCAATGTCTGTTCGTGTCAGTGTTCTGAATTTAATAAGAAGCTGTTTCATATTGTCTCCTTGATAAGAGTATAAGTCAGTCAGTTCGTTTGCTTAGGGTGACAAGTGTAATCCGAACCCGCCCGAAAGCGTGAATTTTTGCGGCTTTCCGGCGTTTCGGGCTTGAAAGGCGACAGCCTGTCTTCGCCCTCAACATCCAAAAATCCATCAAAAATTCGCACTTTCAGGTCGC
>JAFSGH010000038.1 GCA_017440965.1 Clostridia bacterium
AAAAAATCTGCGACCTGAAAGTGCGAATTTTTGATGGATTTTTGGATGTTGAGGGCGAAGACAGGCTGTCGCCTTTCAAGCCCGAAACGCCGGAAAGCCGCAAAAATTCACGCTTTCGGGCGGGTTCGGATTACACTTGTCACCCTAAGTTAAGCTCTTCCGAGCAGGTCATATTCGTTCACATCGGTAATTTCAACCTCGGTGATCTCGCCGATCATAAGCTCGTCTTCAGATACTACTGTGATAACAGAGTCAATTTCGGGAGCATCCATCCAGGTTCTTCCCGTGTAGGAATCAGAATAAGGATCATAGTCCTCGATAACACATTCAACCGTCTTTCCGACAAGGCTTTCCAGCTTTTCAGAGAGTATTCTGTACTGCTGTCCCATAATAAGCTCGCCTCTGTGAACTGCTGTTTCGGTGTCTACTCTGTCGGGAAGCTTTTCTGCAGGGGTGCCCTCCTCGGGAGAATACGAGAAACAGCCCAGACGGTCAAATCCGGCAATGTTTACGAATTCAGAGAGAATTTCAAAGTCTTCTTCGGTTTCTCCGGGGAAGCCTGTAATAAAGGTCGTTCTGATTATGCAGTCAGGCATATATTCGCGGATCTTTGAAAGAAGCTGCAATAAGCTCTTGTCATCTCCGTGACGGTTCATTGCCTTTAATATTCTTCCCGATGCGTGCTGTAAGGGAAGATCGATATAGTGAAGCACCTTTTCGCATTCACTCATTGCTTTAAGAAGCTCATCGGTGATCCTGTCGGGATAGCAGTAAAGAAGCCTTATCCATCTGATGCCCTCGATATCGTTGAGCTTATAAAGAAGCTCGTGAAGAACGGGTTTACCGTAAATGTCTTCACCGTAACGGGTGGTGTCCTGAGCAATAACTATGATCTCCTGAACGCCCGCCGCGGCAAGTGCCTTTGCCTCAAGAATTATATCATCCTGATCTCTGCTTCTGAACGGACCTCTTATTGAGGGAATTGCACAGTAGGTACAGCAGTTTGAACAGCCGTCTGAAATTTTAAGATATGCCCAATGTGAGGGTGTCGTAAGTATTCTCTGACCGCAAAGAGGCAGTTTTTCCTTCTCGGGGTAACGGCTTTGCTCCGTACCGTTAAGTACATTTTTCACAAATTCAACGATATCTCCGTTTACTCCGAGACCGCCTACCGCGTCAACCTCGGGAATTTCCTTAAGTATCTCATCACGGTATCTTTCAGCAAGACAGCCGAGAACGATTATTTTTCCCACATCGCCCTGCTCCTTGAGATCTACCATCTCAAGAATATTGTCGATAGCCTCCTGTTTTGCCGCTTCGATAAAGCCGCAGGTGTTTATTATAACAATATCTGCTCCGAAGGCAGTGTCTATTATCTGATAGCCTGCAGCATCAAGCTTTTCAAGCATAAGCTCAGAATCGACCTGATTTTTCGGACAGCCGAGAGAGATAAAACCTATTTTTTCGTGCATAAATATCTTCCTATTCGTATATGTTCAGGTATCTGAAAATGTCTGACAGGGAATATCCCATATTGACGAGCCGTCTTATGACACGATTTTTTTCCTTGTCCGTACTGTTTTCTGTGATACCGTATTTTTCGATCATCTTAATTATACCGATTTTTGTATCAATATCAAGGCTATTTACAGCATTTTCCGAATATTCGGCGTCAATGCCTCTGTTTTTTAATTCAAGAAGTATCCTTTTCGGCGCAAAACCCTTTTTTCTGTAAAGTTCCTCTGCCAAAAGAAGCGCGTATTTTTCATCGTCCAAATAGCCGATATCAAGAAGCCTTGATATTGCATAGTCGACAGCCTCCTTCGGATATTTTCTCAGAAGCTTTTGCCTTAATTCATATTCCGAGTGGTCTCTCAGATCTGTCATACGAAGGGCGCTTTCTAAAGCAGCAGAGGAGTCACCCTGCGCCTTTAAGCGGGATAACTCCTCTGAAGATACATCGTCACCGTCCTTCAGACGGGAAGAATTCCATATAACAGCAGGGACGGTGAAGAGCTCTTCACCGTCTGCATATATCTTTATTTTACCGTTTTTTGCTGAATAAGAAGAAATTTTCATCAGTCAGCCGCGATATCTATTTTGATCTTGGGAAGCTTGCCGTTGTTGGGTGCAAGAACATCGTCATCGTCACTGTCATTCTTCTGGGGCTTCATCTCACCTGCTCCTGCCTTCTTAGGCTTGAAGGCGTCGCTCTTTCTTACCTTTTCCTCGACTTCCTTTGCAAAATCGGGATTGTTGGAGATATAAAGCCTTGCGTTATCTCTGCCCTGACCGATCCTCTGCTCTCCGTAGGAGAACCATGCACCGCTCTTATGGATTATGTCAAGCTCAACAGCGATATCAAGAAGCTCGGATTCCTTTGATATGCCCTTGCCGTACATAATGTCAAATTCAGCCTCTCTGAAGGGAGGTGCCATTTTGTTCTTGACGATCTTTGCTCTTGTACGGGAGCCGACAAATTCATTGCCGGGAGCCTTTATCTGCTCTATTTTTCTTACATCGATTCTCATTGATGCGTAGAACTTAAGTGCGCGTCCGCCTGTGGTGACCTCGGGATTTCCGTACATAACGCCGACCTTTTCACGGAGCTGATTTATGAATATAACTATGGTATTGGAACGGGAAACGACACCTGCCAGCTTTCTTAATGCCTGAGACATAAGACGGGCGTGGCGGCCAACATGGCTTTCGCCCATTTCACCCTCAAGCTCTGCTCTGGGGACGAGAGCGGCAACCGAGTCAATAACGATTACATCAAGAGCGCCTGAGCGGGCAAGATATTCCGCGATCTCAAGTGCCTGCTCACCGTCATCGGGCTGAGAGACAAGAAGAGAATCTACATCTACACCGAGAGCCTCGGCATAGGTAGGATCAAGTGCGTGCTCGGCATCTATGAAGGCTGCCTCGCCGCCCTTTTTCTGTGCTTCGGCTACAACATGAAGAGCAAGAGTTGTCTTACCTGAGGATTCGGGACCGTATATCTCAATAATTCTTCCCTTTGGAAGGCCGCCTATTCCCGTTGCCTGATCCAGCATAATTGAACCGGTGGAGATTGCTTCAACATTGAGAGCGTCTGTCTGTCCGAGTCTCATTATTGCTCCCTTGCCGTACTGCTTTTCTATCTGTTGAAGAGCGGTCTCAAGTGCCTTTGACTTATCTGCCATTTTCCATTTTTCCTTTCGTATGCAAACATTTGTTCGATAAATTGATTATATATCATCTCTTAAGAAAAAGCAATAGCTTTTTTAATCTTTTGAAATATTTTTTTTGTATTGTTTAGGTGAGCAATTCTTATATTTTTTAAATACATTTATAAAGTGGCTTGAGGATGAAAATCCAAGCTCCGTTGATATCTCAGTGATGCTTTTTGCGGTGGTGAGAAGCATTTTCTGCGCCTCATTTATTTTCAGATAATTTATATATTCCTTGAAACTCATATTCATTATCTGCTTGAAGGAGCGGGAGAAATAGCTGTAGCTTATTCCGAAGCGGTCGGAAACATCCGTCTCGGATACTGTTATAAAGTTTTCGTTTATGTATTCGAGAATGGAGCTGATTATATGCTGTATGCTTCCGCCTGCGGCAGACACCTTTACATTAAGTCCCTGCTCGCTGAGAAATCTTACTACGCATCTTATGGTCTTCAGTACATCCGCCTTCAGAGCAAGCTCATAGCCTATGCCCTTTTCCTTCCATTCGCTTATTGCATCGAACAAAAGAGCCGGGATGCCCGCACTTTCAACAAATTCCTTGCAATATACTCTCGGCTGATCGCTTTGCTGGGCTAAGAAGGGGAGAATATATCTTGTTTCCTTCGGTGTCTGCTGGAAGGTACAAAGAAGCTTCGGAGTAAATTTTATGACAAGGTATTTGCTGTGAGCTGTATTTGAAACAAGACGGTGGGTCTCATTTGAATTTATTATGATAAGCTCGCCCTGCTCAAAGGCATAAAGCTTATCGTTAAGCCATATGCTCATGCTTCCCTCGGTGAGATACAGCATCTCAAGGTATTCGTGAAAGTGAGCAAAATGATCGGGCTGTTGAACGGATTTACTCATTTCGATGCATTCGACGGGAACGGTTACACCGTCCACATCTGCTGCCTTTTCGAGATAAGCCTTTTTCATATATAATCACCACAATTTTTTGCAATTTTTTGTGTATTTATATAATAGCAAAAATTTTTCTGTAATGCTATACTTTTTTCGTAAAAACATATTTTACAAATTAAATATTGCAGGTGAGAAAAATGATCAGAGTTCTTGTTTGGAATGAATTTATGCACGAAAAGGATCCCTCTTGCAAGGCAAGTGAGATCTATCCCGAGGGTATTCATAACTGTATTGCTCAGTTTCTCGGCAAGGAAGAGGATATAGAGGTTTCTACCGCAACGCTTGATGACGAAAACTGCGGTATCACAAAAGAGAGACTCAGAAATACGGATGTAATTATATGGTGGGGCCACTGCGGACACCATAAGGTTCCCGATGAGGTTGCCGCAATGGTACAGGAGGAGGTGCTCAACGGTATGGGTGCTGTTTTCCTTCATTCTGCACATAAATCAAAGCCCTTTATGCGTCTTATGGGCACAAGCTGTTCACTTACCTGGAGAGAATCCGATGATATGGAAAGGATCTGGGTATCCGCTCCCGGACATCCCATTGCAGAAGGCCTCGGCAGATATTTTGAGCTTCCCGGTGAAGAGACCTACGGTGAGCCCTTCGGAGTACCTGCTCCCGACGAAACAGTATTTATCGGCTGGTATGATGCAGGTGAGGTATTCAGAGCAGGTCTTACTTATGTAAGAGAAAGAGGAAAGGTATTCTATTTCCAGCCGGGACACGAGACCTATCCTACATATAAGCATCCCGATGTGCAGAAGGTCATCACAAATGCCGTCCGCTGGGCAAAGCCTGTTTCAAGAATTGAAAACTGTATGGATTGTCCCAATCTTCCGAAGGTGGGAGAATAAGGCAAAAAAGCACTTATAAAAACGGTAAAGAAAATTTTTTCGAAAATTTTTTCGGTTTTTCTGCGAAAAAATGATTTCATATATGTTATTGACAGCGAAATGCATTTTGATGAGAATGCACTGCCGTTTAAGTATGATTGACATTTATGCGGCGGCATGTTAATATTTAATAAAAATTCGGAGGTTTTTTATTATGGCAGAAGTTAATATGGCAAAGGCACAGGAAGTATTCGGTACATTATGTTCAATGCTCGATTCAAAAGGATGGAAATATGACAAGCAGGAAGAGAATCTTCTCATCAAGTCAGGTGTAAAGGGCGATGACCTTCCCATTGAATTTTTCATCAGAGTTAATCCCAATAACGAAATAGTAAGCTTTATTTCAGCTCTTCCCTTCAACGTTCCCTCAGAAAAGGCTATAGATATTGCACTTGCAGTTTGCCAGACAAACTATGCACTTGCAGACGGCTCCTTTGACTATGACGTTGTCGGCGGAAAGATCATTTTCAGACTTACATCAAGCTACAGAGAGAGCCTTCTCAGTGAGGATCTTTTTGAGTATATGCTTATTGTATCAGCAGGAACTATTGATGAGTACAATGATAAGTACTTTATGATTACAAAGAATATGCTCACAATTGAGAAATTCCTTGAATCCTTCAATAACTGATGAAATGAAGAAAGTGAAGCGGTCCCGTTAACAGCGGGACTGTTTTTTTTTCCATTTTCAGAGCAAAGAGCAAAATTTTCCCTCTTCACGGAAAGTTGGGGAATCATATTACTCACTTTAATCATTTTGTGCTTCGCACTTGGGAACCCCCGGCGAGGGTTCCCAACGAAAAACAGTCCACCGGACTGTTTTTCTCCCCTCCTGCGCTATTGGAA
>JAFSGH010000039.1 GCA_017440965.1 Clostridia bacterium
TGTTCGCACTCGTTTTCAGCATGGTAGCGTTAGGATAATATGAAAAAACAACGGCTTCGGGTATCCACAACACATATTATATTGTTGAGCTTTTTAATAACGGTATTGATAGGCGCAGTGTTGCTTTCGCTTCCCATAAGCTCAGCCGACGGAAGACCGACTTCTTTTTTAGATGCGCTTTTCACCGCAACGACTTCTACCTGTGTTACGGGTCTGGTAGTTACACCGACCGTTTCCTCTTGGAGTGTTTTCGGACAGATCGTTATTCTGATATTGATTCAGATCGGCGGTCTTGGTGTTATCACAATCATGTCAGGACTGATGATACTGCTGCACAAGAAAATGGGTATCGGTGACAGACTGCTCTTGCAAGATGCATTTAATCTGAATTCTCTGTCGGGGCTTGTTCGGTTCGTAAAAAAGGTTGTAGGCGGAACACTCATAATAGAAGGTATCGGTGCTCTGCTTTATATGACGGTTTTTATCCCTGAGTTCGGTGCAAAAGGAATATGGATATCGGTATTCACTTCCGTTTCTGCCTTTTGCAATGCAGGAATTGATATTATTGCCGAAAACAGCCTTTGTAATTATGCACTTAACCCCATTATCAATATTGTTACATGTGCCTTAATTATATTAGGCGGTATCGGTTATATCGTTTGGTGGGATGTGCTCAGGGTTTTAAGGCTTGCCCGAACTAAGAAAGTAAAATTTTTCAGAGACCTTACTCTTCACAGTAAGATCGCTGTTTCGGCAACTTTAATTCTGATCTTTGTGGGTGCAGCTTTCATTTTTGCGTTTGAGTATAACAATCCGCAAACAATGGGAGATTATACTTTGCTTCAAAAAATAGAAGTGTCCTTGTTTCAATCGGTTACAACGAGAACCGCAGGCTTTGCGACAGTACCGCAAGAGAATCTTACAAATGCAAGTGCTATCCTGTGTTTGCTTTTGATGTTTATCGGCGGCTCACCCGTTGGCACAGCCGGAGGAATCAAAACCGTTACCTTTGCCGTTATTATTTTGGCGGCGATTGCCTCTGTTCGTAATAAAGAGGATACCGAGGTGTTTGGCAGACAGCTTACGAAACAGGCGGTCAGCAAAGCACTTGCCGTTACCTGTATGTCGTTTATCATTATGTTTACTTCAACGGTTCTGCTTTCTGCCGTAACAGATGCAAATGCACTCGATATTGTTTATGAAACGGTTAGTGCTACCGCAACCGTAGGTCTTACAAGAAATCTTACGGCATCCCTCGGTAGTATCGGTAAGCTCATTATTATCATAGCAATGTACCTTGGCAGAGTTGGCCCAATATCGCTTGCCGTTGCCTTTAAGGGAAACAAGGATAATCAGAATATCGTAAGAAACCCGATCGAAGAAATCAGTGTGGGATAAGAAGGGATAAATTATATGAGTATCAATAAAACCTATGCCGTATTAGGTCTCGGCAGATACGGAAAAGCCGTTGCGGAAGAACTTGTAAACAACGGTGCAGAAGTTTTGGCTGTTGACATCGATCAAGATAATGTTAATAATGCAATTGAAACCATACCCGTTTGCAAATGCGCCGATATTACTGAGCCTGAGGCGATCAAAAGGCTCGGTATTTCCAATATCGATGTTGTTATCATTGCTATGGCAAGTAATCTTGAAGCAAGCGTTTTGGCGGTAACGCTCTGCAAGGAAGCCGGTGTTCCCACCGTTATTGTGAAATGCGGCAACGAAATGCACCAAAAGATTTTAAGTCGTGTGGGTGCCGACAAAGTGTTTTTCCCCGAAAAAGAATCAGGATCAAGACTTGCTAAAAATCTGCTTACATCGGGCTTTGCCGAAATGATAGAGCTTTCCGATGAAGTGTCTATGGTAGAAATAGATGTAAGAGATGAGTGGGTTGGTAAAACGCTGATAGAACTGAGCCTTCGCAAAAAATATTCTGTTAACGTTGTTGCAATACGAAACGGTGATAATATCAGTACAACGGTTGATCCTGCGCTCCCGCTTGAAAAAGGAATGCAGCTTATCGTTATTGCCAATACCTTAAAACTGCAAAAATTGAAATGATGCGGTGAATGTATGAAAGAACATAGAAAAAAACTGATCGCACCGATCATAGTGACCGCTATTATGGTTTTGTATTACATTGCTTACTTTGGCTTTTTAATATCACTGACAGATGGCATTTGGAAATGGCTTTTGGGAATCATTCCGCTTGCTTTTACGGCTGTCTTGCTCAAAGTTTGCATAGAAAGAATAAATGAAATAAAGAAGGGTGAAGAAGATGATCTTAGTAAATACTGATTACATCAGCGGCAAACAACTCGAAATGTTAGGTCTTGTAAAAGGAAGTACCATTCAGTCAAAGCACATCGGAAAGGATATTTCCCAAAGCTTTAAAACCTTGGTCGGAGGCGAACTTAAATCCTATAACGAGATGATGAACGAGGCTCGTGCTCTTGCCACCAAGAGAATGGTTGCAGAAGCAGAAGCTCTCGGTGCAGATGCTATCGTTAATATTCGCTACGCTTCCTCTGCTATAATGCAGGGTGCGGCAGAAGTTATTGCTTATGGTACAGCGGTTAAGTTTACAAAATAATTTTATGGTGCCGCATTTGTGCGATGTTTTTACACAGACAGAGAAAAGACGATAGTCCTTAAATTATAAAATAATGAAGGAGTTATTCAAATAATACATTGAACTGAGAAGGTTAAGTGTATTGGTATGCTCTTTCGTAAAGCTTACGATAAAGCAAACAAAGACACTTATCTTTCGTGATAGGTGTCTTTCTTTGTTTTACGGTGTTTTGTTTCCTCTGAACGAGGTTCAAATATATTCCCGTCGATACGCTCAGAAATTAGCGTATGTGAATTACTATCTAACAGGTAAAAAACACATAGGAACTGTTGCAATTTTGCTCGAAAAATGTATAATATAAGTACACGGCTTAAGAATTATGACTACTCTCAAAATGGTTAACAAGAAAGGTAAACATATGGATATCATTAAAAAATTGTGTGCGGAGTTCCCTGTCCGTGAGGAGCATATGGAAAATATTATAAAGCTCATCGACGACGGGAACACCATCCCCTTTATTGCCCGTTACCGTAAGGAGATGCACGGCTCTCAGGACGATCAGCTTTTAAGAGAGATCGCTGACAGACTGAATTATCTGAGAAATCTTGAAAAGAAGAAAGAGGATTACACGGCTCATATCGAGGAGCTTGGTAAGATGACGGATGAGCTGAGAGAGGCAATTCTTGCGGCAGAGACTCTGGCGGTGCTTGAGGATATCTACCGTCCCTATAAGCAGAAGAGAAGAACAAGAGCAACCATAGCCAAGGAGAGAGGGCTTGAGCCTCTTGCTCTTGAGATACTTTCTCAGGAAAAGACAGAGGGAACTATCGAGGAAATGGCGTTGCCCTTTGTGGACGAGGAAAAAGAGGTGCCTGATACAGCCGCCGCACTTCAGGGTGCAAACGACATCATCGCTGAGATAATGTCCGATTCTGCGGATATAAGAGCAGACCTCAAGGAGCTTATTACAAACAAGGGTATCCTCAGAAGCAAGGCAAAAACGGAGGAGGACTCCGTATATTCAATGTATTATGACTATTCAGAGGCTGTTTCAAAGATCCCCAGCCACAGAATACTTGCAGTAAACAGAGGAGAAAACGAGGATATACTTAAGGTCAGCATCGAGATAGAGGATTTTGCGGCAATGGGCATATTCTACCGCCATTTCGTAAAGCCAGGTAGCATCACCACACAGTTTGTAAAGGAAGCAGCTCTTGACAGCTACGAGAGACTTGTTTTCCCCTCAGTTGAAAGAGAGATAAGAAATATGCTGACGGAAAAGGCATCCGAGCAGGCAATAAAGATGTTCGGGCAGAATCTCTCTCCCCTTCTTATGCAGCCGCCCGTCAAGGGCAAGAGAGTGCTGGCGGTTGACCCTGCTTACAGAACAGGCTGTAAGATCGCGGTGGTCGACGAAAACGGCAAGGTGCTTTCAACGGGCGTTATCTATCCCACTCCCCCTCAGAACAAAAAGGAGGAGGCTGCCGAAAAGGTACACGGCTGGATAAAGAAATATGCTGTCAACTGTATTTCAATAGGTAACGGCACAGCCTCAAAGGAGGCAGAGATATTTGTTGCCGATACAATAAAGAGCTACGGCGGTGAGGTCACTTATATGGTAGTAAATGAGGCAGGCGCCTCCGTTTACTCCGCTTCAAAGCTCGGCGCTCAGGAGTTCCCCGAATTTGATGTTTCACTGCGTTCCGCCGTATCAATTGCAAGAAGACTTCAGGATCCGCTGTCGGAGCTTGTAAAGATAGATCCCAAGTCCATAGGCGTCGGTCAGTATCAGCACGATCTGCCTCAGGCAAGGCTTGAGGAATCCCTTACGGGCGTGGTCGAGGACTGTGTAAACTCCGTAGGCGTTGACCTTAATACGGCTTCGCCCTCACTTTTGAAATATGTTTCGGGCATCACTGCGGCAACAGCAAAAAATATCGTAGCCTACCGTGACGAAAACGGAGCATTCACCTCAAGAGCGGGACTTAAGAAGGTAAAGGGACTCGGTCCCAAGGCATACGAACAGTGTGCAGGCTTCCTGAGAATTCCCGGCGGCAAGGAAACACTCGACAACACCGCAGTACATCCCGAATCCTATGATGCGGCAAAGAAACTGCTTGAAATATTGGGCATTGACAAAAAGACACTGTCCGTCAACGGTGCCGAAAACATTGAGCAGCTGCTTGAAGCTTACGGTGTAGCTAAGGCGGCAGACGAATGCGGCGTAGGTATCCCCACCGTAAAGGACATAGCGTCAGAACTCAAAAAGCCCGGAAGAGACATAAGAGATTCTCTTCCCGCACCCATGCTTCGAAGCGACATACTCTCAATGGAGGACTTAAAAGAGGGCATGGAGCTTCAGGGAACGGTAAGAAATGTTATCGACTTCGGTGTCTTCGTTGATATAGGTGTGCATCAGGACGGACTTGTACACATATCACAGATAACAAACCGCTACATAAAGCACCCCTCAGAGGTGCTCAAGGTCGGCGACGTAGTAAAAGTAAAGATCCTGTCAGTAGACACCACAAAGAAAAGGATTTCTCTGACCATGAAATAAGGGAAATGGGCGCACAAATCATCCCCTTTGACGCACAAAATATATTTGACAGTTTGTTGCCTTTAGCGGAATTTTTAATGAAGGCAATTTTTCTGCCAATATCCGAGTCACCTGTGCTTTGTTTTCGGCGGTTCGCGGTACCACCGTACAGCTTGCCACCGCCGAAAACAACAAATGGAATAATTTCTGTCCCATTTCCCGTGCAGCCACTTAGTTACTGCAGACTTAGTTTAGTTAGTTTACCCTTGTAACTGACCTTAAGAGGGGTGCCGGATTCCGATAAATGCCCACAATTCCCGCAATTGCATCCCCTTTTCTGCGGAAAA
>JAFSGH010000021.1 GCA_017440965.1 Clostridia bacterium
TTCACGGAAAGTTGGGGAATGATGTCGGCACGGGAGTGCCGGGGAAAAGTTTTGCTTGAGCTTTTTCAAAAGCTCACGGTGTCAAGAGGCAGAGCCTCTTGTCGCACTCCGCAGAGTGCGAAATCTCTTATGCTTCCAATGGCGCAGGAGGGGAGAAAAACAGTCCGGTGGACTGTTTTTCGTTGGGAACCCTCGCCGGGGGTTCCCAAGTGCGAAGCACAAAATGATTAAAGTGAGTAATATGATTCCCCAACTTTCCGTGAAGAGGGTATTTTTTGATGCTTTGCGTAAAGAATACCTCTGCAGCATAGCTTCTGTAATGATACGATTTTTTGCACAAGGTTTGATATTACGTGCTTGGCAGTATTAATGTTAAGTCATTATCTGCGTGCTTATATTTACAGCATAAAGGTTTTCAGCAACAGAAGAAGGATTACAGACGGCAAGCCGCCGAGGGCACTGATTATGACAGTGTAAATATTCAGCGGCATATTCCCGCCGTATAAAGACATAATAAAATCGCAGGCAAACAGTGCCGCAATACCTGATAATACACAA
Source organism: Clostridia bacterium (assembly GCA_017440965.1). Taxonomy (GTDB): domain Bacteria; phylum Bacillota; class Clostridia; order Oscillospirales; family Acutalibacteraceae; genus RUG806. The sequence continues at coordinate 559 of JAFSGH010000021.1, forward strand.
AGTATGATCTGTGACGGTTTCAGTTTTTTTAGCATCAGTATTATAATTATAATTGCACTTATTGAAATAATTATGATAAATCTATTCATTATATCACCTGTAATAATTTATGAATGAAAATATATAATTATGAATATTTGCACAATTTACAGATTTCGTTAAATTATTTCTGAAATTTGTAATATACTTATTGCAGAGGTGATAAATTATGAACAGTCATTCAAAGACATATGAGCAGTATTGTTGGGTAAAGCAGAGGAATATCGTTATGGAGGAGACCGTCTATCATAACGGAAGGAAAAAAGTGATCTGTACAAATCTTATAGAATGTGATTCCTGCGGAGGCTGTAAAAACAGTATTCTTTGTAAGCTATGGGAAGCTGACAAAAATGATTCCGATAAATACAAAATCGTCGGCTGCGAAGAATTGACTAACTAAATTAAATTTGCTATACTTGATTACAGCCTGAATATTCCGGCTGTAATTTTTTTTGAAAGGACGGCTTTGCTGCCGATTTATATTATGGAAATTTTATCTCTTTATCCCACACTGAAGGAAACCATCTGGGGAGGACGCTCTCTTATAGATGATTATGGCTTTGAGACAGACGGCGATAATGCTGCTGAAGCGTGGCTTCTTTCCTGTCATAAGGATGGCCCCAGCTTTGTTATGAACGGAGAATATGAAGGAAAAACTCTGGCTCAGGTTATTGCTGAAGAGGGTGAAGGTGTGCTCGGCACAAATAATATAGGAAAGCCTGATTTTCCTGTTCTTATAAAGCTTATTGATGCAAGAGATAAGCTTTCTGTTCAGGTGCATCCCGATGATGCGTATGCCCGTGAATATGAAAATGAAAACGGAAAAACAGAGGCCTGGTATGTGCTTAAATGTGATGAAGGTGCATCTCTTATTTACGGAATGAAAAACAGTCTTTCAAGAGATGAATTTGCATCTGCTATTGAAAATGGAACCCTGCTTGACGATGTAAATGTAGTTGCCGTAAAGCCGGGCGATGTTGTATATATCCCGTCGGGCATGCTTCATGCAATAGGAGAGGGAATTCTTCTTGCTGAGGTTCAGCAGAGTTCTAATTCTACCTACCGTGTGTTTGATTATAACAGACGGGACAAAAACGGAAATCTCAGAGAGCTTCATATAAAGAAGGCTGTGGATGTAGTTGATCTTTCAACGGTGGATGTTGATTTTTCCGCTACAGGTGATAAGAAAATCTCGGGCGGTGCAGAAAAGACATATCTTACCGGCTGCGAATACTTCAGAATGACTCTTGTGGAAACAAAAGAGGGGTATGAAGACAGTGCAACAGATGAATCCTTTGTATCTCTTCTTGTGCTTGAGGGTGAAGGAGAATTGCGTTCCGATGAGCAGGTAATAGCTTTGAAAAAAGGTTCCAGTATCTTCATTCCCGCATCCTTCGGCAAATACAGTATATGCGGAGAATTATCAATTCTTGAAACAAGAACATAAGGAATTATTATAATGTCATTATTAAGTTGTCAGAATCTTCAGATATCTTTCGGACAAAGAGATATATTGATAAATGCTACCTTTGATATTGCAAAGGGTGATAAAATAGGGTTGATAGGCTCTAACGGCTGCGGAAAAACCTCACTTTTTAAGGCAATATGCGGTATTCTTGAGCCTGCAGACGGCAAAGTGATAAAAGCTGCTTCAACTGAAATAGGCTTTGTTGAACAGCATGCCTGTGCAGGAAGTAAGCTTTCCGTATATGATGAGCTTCTGACGGTGTTCTCACGGCTTTTTGAAATTGAAAAGGAGCTCGAGGAGCTGCACCGAAAAATAGAGCTGACAGAAGGAAAGGTTCCTCAATACATAGAAATGCAGGCGGCACTCACCGAGGAATATCAGAATAAGGGCGGACTTACATACAAAAACAGGGCACATTCCTGCCTTAAGGGACTGGGCTTTACCGCTGAGGAGGAGAAGCTTCCCGTTTCTGCACTTTCAGGCGGACAAAGAACAAAGCTCAGCCTCGGAAAGCTGCTTCTCAGTGAGCCTGATCTTATGCTGTTGGACGAGCCTACCAATCATCTTGACATCAGAAGTGTTGAGTGGTTAGAGGATTTTATCGGAAAGTTCAATGGCACTGTAATGATCGTATCCCATGACCGTTATTTTCTTGATAAGACCACTTCAAGAACCCTTGAAATTGCAAATAAGCGGCTTTACCAGGGTAAAGGCAGTTATTCTGTCTATATGAAAACAAAGGATCTGCGTCTTGAGACTGAACGCAGAGAGTATGAAAAGGCACAGATCGAGATAAAAAGAATTGAAAAAATGATTGAACAGCAAAAGCAGTTTAATCAGGAGAGAAATTATATTACGATCGCAAGCAAGGAAAAGCAGATCGAAAGAATAAAGGCAACAATGCCTGAGCTTCCGCCAAAAGAAAAGACAGTAAAGCTTCGGTTTGCAGAGTGTGTGCGTGCGGGGGACGAGGTACTTATTGCTGAAAATCTCAGCAAGCAATATGACGGAAAAACTCTCTTTAAGGGAGTGGATATCAGGCTTTACCGAGGTGAAAAGGTCTTTATTTTAGGTCCTAACGGTTGCGGAAAAACAACACTTTTAGGTCTTATTATGAATAAGCTTCCCAAGGATGACGGCATATCAAGATTCGGACATAATGTTACGGTCGGATATTTTGAGCAGACGCAGAAGGCTCTTATGTCCGAAAAAACAGTTCTTTCGGAGTTGTATGACCGTTTCCCGACAAAGACAGTTTCCGAATTAAGAGGCTATCTCGGTGCTTTTAATTTTAAGAACGACGATATAGAAAAGCTCATGTGCGATCTTTCGGGCGGAGAAAGAGCAAGAGTTGCACTGCTTATTCTTATACTGAAAAAGCCTAATTTTCTTATTCTTGACGAGCCTACCAATCATCTTGATTTTGCATCAAGAGAGGTGCTTGAGGATGCTTTGCAGGAATATGACGGCACTATTCTTTGTGTATCCCATGACAGATACTTTGTGAACAGGATAGCATCAAAGATTCTTTATTTTGACGGCGAGAGCATCGTTACTTATGAAGGAAATTATGATGATTATCTTTCCTTTATTGCAGGTAAAACGGAGAAGACCGAGACTAAGGCTCCGAAAAAGGTTAATGACTATAAGCTGAGAAAAGAGCTTGAAAGTCAGGAGCGAAAGAAGAAAACAAGGCTTCAGAAGCTTGAAGGGATGCTTGAAGAGGCACAGAAGGAGAGAGACGGGGTAAATTCTCTTCTTGCCTCCGATGAGGTTATGGCTGATTATGAAAGGATAATGGAGCTTACTGCAAGGCTTGAAGAGATCAATGCTTCTATTGAGGAAATGGAGCTTGAATGGCTCGAGTTGTCTGAATAAAATTACTCCTGAGACAGATGTATATTTTGTCTCGGGAGTTTCTTTTCTTTGCTTGATATTTTTTGTAATTGCTGTTTTGAAATAAGATAATTAAGCATATTTAATGACAGTAAATTTTTAGTATAAGAAAAAATCTTACGATTTGTCAACCCCCTACCCCCAATCTTGGGGGCTGCAGGTGTTTCTTGTTATAAGCTAAATTGCTCACATTGCGAGCAATTTCCTATATAATAAAAAAGCATTCTGCATTACTCCGCCGTTCCTCAATATTGGAGGCGAAAAGGAGTTTTTGATATATAGAAAATAAATCCCGTATGAGGTGCTGTGCCTTATACGGGATTCAGATATGTTTATTCGGGAACTACTATTGATATTGTAGAATCAGTATTTGTAATGGCATTTACGATGACCTCTTCAATGTAATCACCTGAGCCGACAGCAGTATATCTGAATATTACTGTTGTGGCACCGGGAGATACTGCAGAGATAAGAAATTCGTAGGCGTTTGCATTTTCATCATAATACTCCGAGCTCATCACGGCTATATTTTCATCCTCTACGGTGCATACCCATTTGCTGTGTGAATTTTCTCCTGCTCTTAAAATGAGCAGTGCGGAGTTGCCGTTAAGCGTTACCTGAAGATCTGCATTTACTGTTTCAGCGCCGTTTGTTTCAGGCTCGGATGTCACTTCCTTTGAATTAACGAGGATAAGCTCATTTTCCGAGTAACGGTATGTTTTTTCAACGGTACGGGCGGTCGTCAGCTTTTCAAATGCTGTCACGGTTTTTTTCTGAGCATCAAATTCCGGATTTGCAAGGCTTGAAAGAGGAAGATAATAAGTGAAGGTTCTTGAGGAAGAATCCCATAAGAAGCAGAAATAATAGGAATTAAGAGTATCCTTATAATAACAGACACCGAAATCATTATAGCCGTCATAGTTCATATCAGAGGAAATGAAAACAGGCTTTCCGTCTGTTTTTGATGCGGAATATCCCTCGGCAAATACAGTGAATACTTTATCTCCGTACTCATCGTTGAGGATGAAGTGCTCATCCTGAAAATATACCGTAAGCTTGCCGTATATCTCAGATTCAAATGTACCTGCTTCAAGTGCCTTTTTTTTATTGAATTCAATTTCCTTTTCTTCTGTTGCTGCGGCTTCTGTGGTTAGCTCATCAGTCATTGTTTCTTCTTCTGAAGTCAGCTCTTCTGATGACGGCTCCTGAGGATTCTGCCATCCGGTTTTGTGACTGACTTCCTTATCCTTGCATGAAGCAAAGGTCATTATAATTATAAAAACAGATATCAGTGCTATAAATCTTTTCATAAAATTCCCCTCCTGTATAGGATAATTATATAATAGCATTTTTTTATATTATAATCAACATATGCACAATAAAAAAACTGTTGAGTTTGTGTTAGTATTATGTTATACTTTTTTTGTTAAAATTTAACTTAAACAAAGGAGCGTTTTTTATGAAAAAATTTCTAAGTGACTTCAAGGCATTTGCTCTTAAGGGCAATATCGTGGATATGGCAATAGGTGTTGTAATCGGCGGTGCCTTCGGCAAGATCGTTACCTCACTTGTTAATGATATCATTACTCCTCTTATCGGACTTCTTACAGGTAATATTTCACTTTCTGAGCTTAAGTTTGTGCTTGCTCCTGCTGTTATTGACGCTGTAACGGGCGAGGTTACAACTCCTGAGCTTGCTGTTACATACGGTGCATTTTTGCAGACAGTTATCGACTTCCTTATTATTGCTCTTTCTATTTTTATTGTTATGAGAATTGCAATGAATACAAGAAAAAAGATAGAGGATATGAAGAAGAAGGAAGAAGAAGCAAAGGAAGAGGAAGCAGAAGAAGAAAAAGAAACAGAGCTTTCCGTTCTTCTTGAAATCAGAGAACTTCTTAAAAAAGAATAAACTGACGGCTTGTATTAAATAAATTTTCGGATCGGAATTTAAGAAAGAGGAGAATTTATGAGTGATCTAAAAAAGAAATACGGATTGTTTACAGCAATTTGTATGGTTGTCGGAATAGTCATAGGCTCAGGCGTATTCTTTAAGGCTCAGGATATTCTTAAGGTAACTGAGGGAAATATGCTTCAGGGCATTATCGCCTGGCTTGTAGGCGGTATTGTAATGCTTTTTTGTGTGCTTGCTTTTTCGGTAATGGCACAGAAATATGAAAAGGTCAACGGCATCGTAGACTACGCAGAAATGACAATGGGTAAGAAATACGCCTATTTTATAGGCTGGTTCCTTACATTCTTGTATTATCCCACGATGACATCTGTGCTTTCCTGGGTTTGTGCAAGATATACTCTTACATTTTTATGCTCCGCAAATCCCGATATTGCTTTGCATATCGGTGCAGACGCGGGCGGAACGGTTTTCGGTCCGGAATGTATGACTCTTGCCTGTTTTTATCTCGTACTCAGCTTCGCGATCAATGCCCTGTCACCTAAAATTGCCGGCAAGGTTCAGGTGTCAACAACGGTTATAAAGCTTATTCCCCTTGCTCTTATGGCAGTGGTAGGTACGATCTACGGCTTTACGCATCCTGCAGAAGGCTCAGATATGTCCGTTATAGTTTTTAATTTCTCACACGAGGTCAAGTCCTGGGATCTTCTTTTCCCTGCAGTTGTGGCTACTGCATTTGCCTATGAAGGCTGGATCGTTGCAACCTCGATCAATGCAGAGCTTAAGAATTCAAAGCGAAATCTTCCTATAGCGCTTGTCGTCGGTGCACTTATAATTATTGCTGTATATGTATTCTACTTTATTGGTGTTTCAGGCGGTGCTTCCGCAGAAACTCTTATCACAAACGGTGCGACTGTTGCTTTCTCAAATGTTTTTGGTTCTGTTTTCGGAAATATACTGAATCTTTTTGTTGCTATCTCGTGTCTCGGCACCTTGAACGGCCTTATGCTTGGTTGCTCAAGAGGACTTTATTCTATAGCTGCAAGAGGCTACGGTCCTAAGCCGCATATATTCAATCAGGTAGATAAAGAGACAAATATGCCTGTTAATTCCAGTGTTGTTGCTGCTCTTCTTACTGCATTCTGGCTGCTGTATTTTTATTATTCACAGCTTGCTCCCAAGAGCTGGTTCGGTATTTTTACCTTCGATTCATCGGAGCTTCCCATTGTAACAACATATGCATTATATATTCCTATCTTTGTAGCATTCATGGTAAAAGCGAAGGATGTGCATCCCGTAAAGAGATTCCTTCTTCCGTCCCTTGCTATTATCGGTTCTGTATTTATGGTTTATGCGGCAGTATATGCTCACGGTATAAAGCCGTATATGCTTGCAGCTGCAGAGGGAAAATTCAACTGTCCCGTAATTTTCTATCTTATAATATTTGCCATAATACTGTTTGCGGGAATATTCTTTATGGATAAGAAAAAGAAAAAATAAAATTATTCCGGTATAATAATATACGGCAGTGACTTTTTATGGTCACTGCCGTGTTTTTTTTGTATTAAAATCTACAAAGGGATCATTCTGCCGTAATTGTCAGCGGTATCTCAAGAAGCTTTGATGTTGCAGATTCCTTTGTAAGCCCTGAGGTATATTCAATATTAATTTTCGGTGAAAATGTGCCTTTGCCTGCCATTTTTAAGGTTAGATCAATCTGCCAATGAAATGTATCAGGCTCACCGTTCGTTGCTGTAAGCATCAGTTCTTCAATAGCTTTGTTTTCCGTAACGGAATTCAGAGCCGTAAAAACGATTGAGTCATATTCTATTCCCTTGATGCTGAAGCTGTTTAATATTGCATAAAAATCCGCCTGCGTCTTTTTTGCAGAAAGAAGCATCGTAAGTGTATAGGTATCAGTTGCCTGAGAGGATCTTACAAGCTTAAATTCGGTATTTTCAAGTGTCAGCTCAATTCTGTCTGCTATGAGATTCTCAAAGCTGCCTGATTGAACACTCGGCTTTTTGCCGCCTATAACGGCTGCGGCGGAAACTGTTATTGCTATGACGAGCACCGAAACCAATAATGTAATAACAAATTTATTCCTGACGGAGTTCATATTGAGCCCTCCTTTTTATTATATTCTAAAATAATGCGGCTGATATGTCAATCGGAAAATAATTCCTCTGCTTTTTTCTGAAAATCGTCGTATGTCATACAGGAATTAAGAAGCTGTAAAAGATTCTTTCCTGTAAGCCTTGCGGGAAGCCCTAAACTTAATAAAAATTTTCTTCTTCTTTCAGCACTGTTTTCTCCCCCTGAAAGACCTTTTTCAAAGAGATCTGCGGAGGTTATTGATCTTGAGGGCTTATTGTCCCCGACCTCTGAAAACAGGCCTGTGCGAAGAAGAGCCTGCTCAATTACAGAGTTATCTATGCCCTCGACTCCGAGCTTTCCTTCTTTTGAAGGAGTCTCTTTTCTCTTTTCTTTTCCGTAGATATCAGGGATATACGCGTGGACTATTCTGTTCTCGGGAACGATATTTTTCAGAAAATTTCTGATCTTAAAACCTGCGGCATCAGAATCCGTAAGAATTATAAGTCCCTTTTCGAGGGCTAATTTTTTTATGAAGGTCTGCTTTTCTTTTGAATTGAATATGCCGAAGCCGTCCGTCGTAATGATCAGAGCGTCAATGATTCCCGAAAGCCTTGCTTTGTCATATCTGCCCTCGACTATTACAGCCTTTGTTGTATGAAGCATTATATCACTCCTTGCAGGATGCCAGCTTTGAAATAAGCTCTGTCAGAAGTATCTCCTCGGAGATCCTGCTACTTTTGCTTTTTACATCTGCTTCAAGCAGAATATCAAGAGCCTTCCTTATTGAAGAGAGGGTACTCTTTTTTACAAAAGGAGCTATCTTTCCGAAGGTATATTTTGTTTCCTTATACTGATAATCCGATGCGAAATCACTGACCGACTTATCATTATTAAGGGCGACCTTAAGTCTGTATGCATTGGCATAGGCACTTCCTAATGCACCTATTATTGCACTCGCTGCTGTTTTTTGTCTTAAAAGCTCCTTTAATATTCTGAAGGCTTTGTCTGTGTCGCCTGAGAATATGCTTGTACTGATATCAAAAACAGAGGCTTCCACGCTTTTTACCGCAGTTGTATCTATCATTTCCTTTGTAACGGGAGCACCGCAGGAGAAGGCACAAACCTTATTGAATTCGTTTAATACCGTCTGAAGATCGTCACCTACTGCATTTACCAGATACATCGCTGTGTCATAGTCAATTGATGTACCCTTATCCTTTGCTCTTGAAACAAGCAGCTTTGCAGTTTTTGCAGGTGTACGGTGCTCTATTTTTACGGCGCAGCCGTATTTTGAGAAAAGCTTTTCCAAGGCATCCCATTTTGCGTTTTTGCCCTGAGGAAGCTTGTCTGAGCTGAAATAAAATATCATTACAGTAGTCTCCGGTACTTCGCTGAGGGCTTTTTCAAGCTCCTTGACTGCGGCAGTGCCGAGGGAATCAAGAGGATAATTTCTTATCAGAAGACAGGTTTTATCCGACATCACGGGAAGGTTATCTGCATCGGCAAAAATTGCTTCAAGAGATGTTTCATCGTCCTCATATTTGTGAAAATTAAAGAACATAAGTGACTCATCCACGGTTTTTGAAACAAGCTGATTACAGTAGTGCTCCTTCAGATAATCCTCATCACCCGTAAAGAGAAAAATATTATGCTCTATTCCGTTTTTCAGCATTTTTGAAAAAATATCTTCATCTGTTAATGGCATAAGAATCATCCTTTATTGTTATTTCAATATTTCCGTCCGCAGTACTGAAAATATCAGGGGAGGCTTCGGATAGGGGAGAGGCGGACATAATTACTGTTTTGTCAAAATCGTCACTGTCAAGTGTTGCGGGAAGCTTATTTCTGCATATAAGAATATCTCCGCTAAAAAATTCCTTGTCTGCATCGGAAAAATCCGAAGTTGGTAAAGGACAGATAACGATCTTCGTGCCGTTAAGATATAAAACAGATGCGCAAAAGCTGTCTGATGTGACAGAATATATCTCGGCATCGCGCCACAACGGTGTTCGGACGGTTTTTGTCATTCCGATCTTATAAAGATTTATGGTGTTTTCCGGGTACATCATATCTTTCAGAATGTCAGTATTGTTATTCTCGCTTTTTGCACTTCTCGGTATCAGAAGATAATCGGAACGGAATTCTCCGTGGCGGTTAAGATATCTTGAAGTGTCTCTTGCTGTTTTGTATTCGCCGCCGCTGCCGTATATCAGCGATCTGTTTCCCTGTTGAGAGACGGTAATACAGGTTGAGTTTCCCGAGGAGGGGATATATACGGTGACATCCTTAATATGTATTGCTTCATAGATGCATACGGCACTAAGAAGAATTACGACTCCTGTAAGCACACCCTTAAGAACGGTTTTGCGGTCTTTTTTCAAATAAAGAAGGTAAAACGTAAGCAGCACTGTGGCTGTCACAGCCGGAATAATAATTTCAGGCTTTACGGAGACAGCCGCAATATCGGTGCCTGCCGCATATTCCGTGATTCGTCTTATTGCAAGAGAGCAAAGCTCACATAAACGCAGCAGTCCGACGGAAATAAAGCTTCCCGAGGGTAAGAGCGCAGATATTCCGCCTGCTATCATAAGAAGCTCTGCTATCGGTGTAAGTATCAGCGATATAAACGGAGATATCACGGAAACATAACCGAAGAAAACAGTGCTTATCGGTAATGTCGTAAATGTAACGCACAGGGAGAAAATAAAGGAATCATACACGGAAAGCAGCTTTAATTTTATTCGCAGATGCTTTAGACTTCTGAAGCTTCTTTCGGGTAAGACATATTCCGAAAAGAATATAAGAGCAAAGGTTGCAGAATATGAAAGAAGAAAAGATATGTTACCGGCAAGAAAGGGGTTTGTCAGAAGAAGCAGTGTTCCTGCAATGCCCCAGGTGTTAAGACTGTCGGATTTTCTTCTGATGATCCTTGATATAAAAACTGTGATAAGCATTATCCCTGCACGCAGTACCGACGGGGAGAAGCCGGTGAATACACAGTAGAAAACAACGAAAAGTATTGCCGCAAGATTTGGTATAAGGGCTACCTTTGCACGGCTTTTGAAGAAAATAAAAAACACGCCCGTCCACAGAGAAAGATGCATTCCCGAAACTGCAAAGATGTGAGAAACACCGCTCAGGCGGAAATTGAAAAGCGTCTCATCGGATATCTGATTTTTATCTCCCGTGATGAGTGCTTTTGTGACTGCCGCATCTTCAGTTGCCATATTCCGGCTGTATATATCACTTATATGCTTTCGGATTTTTGCTATCTTATAAACGGGAGCTTTATTCCCGCTGCTTTCTGTTATCGTAATGCCGTCATAGGCGGTAGCGGTAAGATAGATCCCGTCAGACAGTGAATGATAATAATATAAGTCATCTGAGGCGGAAGCTCTTATTGAGTTTGCCGTGAAAGAAACGGTGTCTCCGGGAGAGGGATCGTAGGGACCGTCAAAATATAAGAGCATTCTGCCGTTGATCCTTTTATTGCGGATGAAGACATCTGTAAGCTCAAGAGATCTTGTGCCGCTGCTGTTTTCCTGTGCGTAAGAATAAACCTCGCCCGTGACAGCTGTGTTGTAGCAGTCTATGTCAAGCACGGGTGATATCAGTCCTGAGTGCAGACTGAAGATAAGACAGGAGACTATGAGACAGACGCAGACAAGAAGGGAGTGTATCGCCTTAAAGCTTCGCTTTAGTGTAAGCATTACGCAGATAAATGCTGAAATCAGAATTGCGGCAAATACTGCATCACTAAGCTCTTTAATCAGCAGGGAATATGAAAATATAAGGGTCAATGCACTGAGGACAAACGGTCTTTTTATTCTCATTATCAGCTGTTATCTGTACTTTCTGTAGTTTTCAGTGAGTTGATTATCTCTTCAAGAGTGGAAACAGGGGAAGAGGGATCCTTTAAGCGTACTGAGTAATAAGGTCTTGTAGAGGCATTTGCCATTACCCGTCCTTTCATAACAGAGAGCCTTGCAAGAATATCCTTGTCTATTTCCTTGACATACAGAAGGAGAGAATTCCCCTTTTGTGTTATCTCATAAATATTGCTGTCAGAAGCAAAATTTCTGAGAAGAGAGACCTTGATAAGACCCAAAACGCATTTCGGCGGCTCGCCGTAGCGGTCAATAAGCTCATCAAGCACATCGGACGCATCCTCGTCCGTATGAATATCGGCGATCCTTTTATAAATTGCTATTCTCTGAGGATAGCTGCTTATATAGCTTTCGGGGATAAAAGCATCGATCTGTATATCCACCTGACAAGCGACCTTTGGAGTATAATTTTCTTCGCCGTTCTTCAGTATCTCAATTGCTTCACTGAGAAGCTGCATATACATATCGTAGCCAACGGATTCAAGATGTCCGTGCTGTTTTGCGCCCAAGAGATTTCCTGCACCTCTTATTTCAAGATCCCGCATTGCTATCTTGAAGCCTGAACCGAACTGAGTGTATTCTCTTATTGCAGAGAGTCTTCTTTCGGCAATCTCCGAGAGCTGCTTATTCTTCCTGAATGTGCAGTAGGCACTTGCTCTTCTTGTGGATCTGCCGACTCTTCCTCTGAGCTGATGAAGCTGAGAAAGTCCCATACGGTCCGCATCCTCAATGATAAGAGTGTTTGCATTGGGAATATCAACGCCTGTTTCAATAATCGTGGTGCAGACGAGAATATCTATTTCACCCTCAGTCAGTCTTTTCCATACATCTGAAAGCTCATCCTCCTGCATTTTGCCGTGTGCGGTCTCAATGACGGCATCGGGGAAGAATTCCTTTAAGGATGCCGCGGTTTCAGAAATATCACCGATGTTGTTGTGAAGATAATATACCTGACCGCCTCTTCTGAGCTCCTTTGCTATAGCCTGAGATATTATACCCATGTCGTGCTCTATAACATAGGTCTGAACGGGATATCTGTCCATTGGCGCTTCTTCTATTACGGAAAGATCTCTTATGCCTGAAAGAGCAAGATTGAGAGTTCGCGGAATAGGTGTTGCAGATAATGTCAGCACATCCACCGTGGGGAATTTTTCCTTCAGCTTTTCCTTCTGAACAACGCCGAATCTCTGCTCTTCATCGACGATAAGAAGTCCGAGATCCTTGAATTCCACATCCTTTGATATTATACGGTGTGTTCCCGTAACTATATCTATAGCACCTGATTTCAGCTTTTTCAGAATTTCCTTCTGCTGCTTCGGAGTTCTGAAGCGGCAGAGCATATCTGCTTCAATAGGGAAGCCCTCAAAGCGGTGAAGCACGGTGCGGTAATGCTGAAGCGCAAGTATCGTTGTGGGGACAAGGAAGGCCACCTGCTTTCCGTCGCAGATGCATTTGAAAGCGGCTCTTAATGCAACCTCTGTTTTCCCGAAGCCCACATCGCCACAGAGAAGTCTGTCCATAGGACAGAATTTTTCCATATCCGCTTTGATCTCATCTGTACAGCGAAGCTGATCCTCTGTCTCCTCAAATTCAAAGCGTCTTTCAAAGTCATTCTGCATATCTATGTCCGGGGAAAAGGAAAATCCCGGTGTGCTTTGTCTTTTTGCATAGAGCTTTATAAGGTCGGCGGCAATATCCTTTACCGCACCGCGTACTCTTTGTTTTGCCTTTTCCCAGTCACCTGCCCCCAGACGGCTTATTTTTACTGTTCTTGAGGAATCCTCCTCGTGGGGTCCGACATAACGGGTGACAAGCTCAAGCTTTGTTACGGGAACGTAAAGAATGTCTCCCTTTGCGTATTTTATCTTTATATAATCCTTTGTTATGCCCTCCATCTGAACCTTGTGAATACCGTCAAAAATGCCGATGCCGTTTGTCTGATGCACCACATAATCACCGATATGCAGCTCTTCAAGAGAATTAAAGGAATTTTTATTTTTCTGATACTTTCTGACAGATTTTCTTGCCGCCTTTGCGTGTCTGCCGTAGCTTACAACGATTATCTTTTCTCCGGGAAAATCAATTCCTGCATGAAGTGCCCCCGAAAGGATATTTATATACCCCTTTTGTAAATGTGCGGGTGTGCCTTTGCATAATAAGGCAGGAAGCTCATCATCCGCAAGCTCTTCAAGAAGTCCCTCACCCGCTTTATCCGTTCCTGCAAATACGAGAACCGTGTATTTGTTTTTCAGAGGATAAGAGATATCCTCAAGCAGTAATTTGTATGAGCCGTCCCAGGCGGAGATCTGATTTATGTGATATGTTATAAGATCCTTTACGGGTGTGTCAAAGCTTCCTCGTGCAAAATTGTCAATATATACAGTCTTGCATTCGGAATATTTATCCGTAACGGCGGAAAATGTCGTATAGAAGTTATCAAGCCCTCTGCACAGTACACCGTCTGCAAAAAGCTCCTTTATTTCCTCATTTGATAGCTTTTCCTGAGAAATTCCTCTTTCCTTTACGCCTGACGATTCGCATACGAAAAGAAAGCTTTCGGGGAAATAATCAAGAGGAGTTTCGGCTTTTTCATAAGCCAACGGGAGATATTTGTCGCAGCAGCCGGGGAGTATTCCGCTCCTGAGAAGCTCCTCGTCCTTTGTGAGGAATTCCTTTACTTTATCTGCGTTTTTTGTTCTGATACCTTTTTTCAGAGCTGCTATTTTATCCGCAAAAGCTTCCAGATCATCAAACAGTATCTCCGTAACGGGAGCAAGTGAGATCTCCGCGACAGAGTCTGTTCTTCTTTGAGATAATATATCAAATTTTGAAACAGTATCTATTTCATCTCCCCAGAATTCTATTCTGACGGGGGAGTCAAGATTGCTGGGAAATATGTCAAGAATGCCGCCTCTTATTGAAAACTGCCCCGGGCCTTCAACCATATCGGCAAAGGAATAGCCGCATTTTATAAGTCTCAGGCGTATTTCCTCCGTGGTTATTTCCTGACCTGCCTTTAATGTGAAGGTTCTTGTCGTAAGCTCCTTCTTCGGAAGTGTTTTCTGCATTGCAGCTTCTGCCGAAAGGATCAGTATATTGCATTCTCCCGAGAGCATCTTGGAAAGAGCGCCGATACGCTTTTGCTCATATTCACGGCTGCTGCTTTCTACGCTGTGGAAATTATAATCTCTTGCAGGATATAATGCACAGGATGAGCCGAGTGTCTGCAGATCTGTCAGCAGCTTTTCTCCCGTTGCTTCATCGGGGACCAACACAACAGCACCGTGCGGATGCTCCTCGCACAGTGTGTGTATAAGAAATGCCTTCGGGGTGGGGGGAAGCCCTAAAACTCCCAGAGGATACCGTCCTCTTTCTATATCGGAATGAAGGCTCAGATATTCAGGTGAGGTACGGAACAATTCAGAATAACAGGACATATTTATTAACCGTTATAACGGCTCATCGCGCCGTCAGTATCTCCGTCAAGTATGTATTTAAGGCTGTCTACTGCCTTTTCCATAGTTTTTTTGAGTATTTCCATATCTTCCTTTGAAAATCTTCCCAATACATAATCCTTGAGATCGTCATCCTTATCCTTACGGTCTCCGACTCCGATCTTAAGACGGGGGAAGGTATCGGAATTCAGCTGCCATATAATGCTTTTGATTCCGTTGTGACCGCCTGCAGAGCCTTTTTTGCGGATCCTCAATGTACCCGTGGGCAGGGAAATGTCATCGTATATTACAATTACCTTTTCAGGGGGAATCTTATAAAAATCCGCAGCGGCCTTGATTGCTTCTCCTGAATTGTTCATAAAGGTCTGAGGTCTCATAATAAGGCAGGGATGCCCTTCGAGAAGTGCCGTGCAGGTGAGAGCTCTGTATTTGAGTCTGTCTGTTTTGAAGCCGTATTTATTGCAAAGAATATCAAGACACAGAAAGCCTGCGTTATGTCTTGAATATTCATATTCCTTGCCGGGATTACCCAAGCCTGCAATTATAAATTCCGGCTTTCCCGAAAAGGTAGCCGCTTCACTTGTCTTTTTTTTGAAAAATGCCATTTTTTGTTTTCTCCGATATGAGTATAAAATTATTTCTTTTCTCTGTAGGGCTTATTCTTTGTTACCCAGTCTTCCTTTACGGTCTGTCTGCTTCTTGCTATAACAAGTGCATCCTCGGGTACATCTTCGGTTACGGTAGAGCCTGCTGCCGTATAGGCACGGTCGCCGATCTTTACGGGGGCTATGAGATTTGTGTTACAGCCGATAAAAGCATCGTTTCCGACGGTACAGCGGTTCTTTTTCTTGCCGTTAAAATTCACCGTTACAACACCGCAACCGAAATTAACGCCGCTTCCTACATCCGAATCACCGACATATGTCAGGTGGGAAATGCTTGTTTTTTCACCGATCACGGAATTTTTGACCTCAACAAAGTTTCCGCAGTGTACACCCTTGTCAAGCTTTGAATCGGGGCGGATATGAACAAAGGGGCCTGCAGTTACATCTTCACCGATCACTGCCTCTTCTGCCTGTACTTGATTCAGTACACTGTTATCTCCTACCTCTGTCCTATAAAGCACGGTATTGGGACCTAAGGTAACACCGCTTCCTATTTTGCAGCCTTCTTTTATGATAGTTCCCGGAAGAATAACAGTGTCTCTGCCGATAATTGTATTTTTATCGATAATGACACCGTCGGTGCAGGGGATAGAAACTCCTTCAAGCATAAAGGACTTGAGAATGCTTATTCTGACCTTTTCATTAAGCTCATATAACTGAACTCTTGAATTGGCACCGAGTACGGCATCGGTGTTTGCTGTTATATAAGCGCCTACCTTTTTTTTCTCGCTGAGAGCTATTGCAACGGTATCGGTGAGATAGTATTCACCCTTTGAATTATCATTTTTTAATTTTCCGAGTAGATCTGCAAGGGTATCGCAGTCAAACCACATTACGCCTGAATTGATCTCGTTGATCCTTTTTATTTCCTCTGTTGCCGATGCTTCCTCCGTTATGGCAATGAAATTTCCGTTTTCATCGCGGACTATTCTGCCGTAGCCGAAAGGATCGTCGATCTTTGCGGAGATAACCGTCTGAACAAAGCCGCCCTCACGGTGGTATTTAAGTCCTTCTGTTATTGTCTTATCGTCAATAAGAGGTGCATCACCGTTGAGAATAAGCACATCAGAGCCTGAGTGCTCCTTAATGAAGTCCATAGCCTGCATTACTGCGTGACCGGTGCCGAGGCGTTTTTCCTGCCTTGCTGTCCTGCAAGAGCCGTTCAGATATTCCTCTACGATCTCGCTTTTATATCCGGTGACAACGAGAATATCATTTATTCCTGCCTTTTTTGCCGCATCTGTTACCCATGAAAGCATTGGTCTGAATAATAATTCTGCCATGACCTTCGGTTTATCCGATCTCATTCGTGTACCCTCGCCGCCTGCGAGAATGATTGCGCAGTCTGACATTACAGCTACCTCCGTAAACTATATTTATATATAATATATTATTCTACCATATAATATAACTCAGTTCAAGGTATAATTTACTGCACTTTTGAACGCTTTGTAATTCTTGATAAAAGAAGTGATACAATTTTGTCGAATAAGTTAAAAATATAATTCGTCACTATTTTTTTTGTGTTTATCATTGACAGTTGACGGCTTAAATATTATAATCAATCTGTATAATTATATCGGTGTGCCATTGCGCACGATCGGTGTTTTTGCAACAATTTTTAAGAGGAGGAATTATTGTGAAAAATAATTCATCACAGAACAGATTTGCAAGAATTACTGCAAAGGTAATAGTTATATTACTTGCTGTAGTTATGTCCCTTTCTGTTCTTCCCACTTTGTCGGCAGATATTCTTCCGTCAGCTTCGGCTGCATCGGAATTATATTCCATTCCTGCCAATGCTAATCTTACAGATGTAAACAACAAGCTTGCTTCTTATCCTGCAGGCAGTGTTGTTGATGTTACCATGCTTGGCGATGTTGTTATCACCGTAAGCGGTGATACGCATTCCTCAGGCTTTACCGGTATTATCGTTCCTGCAAATATTACGGTTAATCTTTTTATGAACGGTAAATCAATAAAGCTTGACCGTCCCTCAGGCGGTGCATGGCAGTTGCCTTATGTTTACGGTATTCATAATAAGGGTACTCTTAACATTTACAGCGGTGCAAACGCATCAGGTACAAATACTGCTGCGGCTATCAGCCTTGTGAATGTAAGAACAGGAATGAGCCCTGATTCAAAGCGTGAGATTTCCTTCTGTGCTCTTGAGGCTGTTCATAATGAAGGGACTCTTTCAATCAATAAGGGTGTTAATATCACTGTTACTTCACAGCTCCATTATGACAAGGTAAATACCGGCGGTAGCTTAACAAACCAGGACAGTGCACAGGTAGCTTCAGGTGCAACAGGTGTTTATAATACATCTTCTGCTGCAAGCTGTGTATTAAAGGGTGTTACGATGAATGTATATGCTATGGCAGAAGGTACATTCTCGTCTAACAGCAACGGCGGCGGTTATACAGACTCTGTTGCTGTAGCATACGGTGTTTACGGCGGTGATGTTACTTTACAGAGTGACTCCAAGGTTACTGTTACATCTCAGGGCAATCATTCAAGAGATACATATATGGGCTCTGCAAGTGACGGTAAGTCATACATTACTTCTGTAGCGTACGGTGTCGCTTCAAACGGAACAGTAAATATCACCGGTGCAACAATTACCCATGACGCAAATATCAATAACTCCGATGCTGTTAAATCAGACGGAAACGGACGCCAGTATCTTTATTCCGGCGGTGTATTCACATTAGCAGGTAAATCTCCCGTAATGCCTGATGCTACCATCACAACTCCCAATGAGGATTGTATGAATACAGGTGACGGTGCCGTTACATACAGAAAGGGTGCGGTTGCTACCTGTTCCGAGATGATCAATAATGCTACTGCTATTGTTGATTATATGAGAAGCTTCAGAGACCATCATGTTCAGGTTCCTGTATCAAATGTTTCAGCCGGTACATTCATTGATGAAGCACATAACGGCTATTCTACAAATATGGCAACCTCTGTCAATGCAATTCCTACCGGAATCACAAGAGGTGCAACAGACGGCACAAACAGAGTTCACATTATCTACAGATATTGGGTAGATCAGAACAGATCTGCTATTGATACATCTATTGTAGGTACGGAAGGAAATGTAGGTTTTTCATATTCACCTCTTACAGACGGTACAAATGTTGTAAAATCTCTTGTTACATTAAAGGGTGTTACATCACAGACTAATCTTACAAAGAATCCCGATGCTGCTATTCAGTATCTTTCAGGTGCAGACAGCAATAACAGCTATTATTGGAAGCTCATTGATGTAGCTTATGCTCAGCCCTCTGCTGCATTCTCAGATTATGTTGTTACTTCCACTGCAAACAGAGGTACTGTATTCCAGAACCTTGCTGCACAGAATGCAAATCAGGGCTCTGCTCCCGCAGCTAACGGTCCTATCTATATATTTGTTGACTATGCAAGAATCGAGCCTTCCTCAATAAAGGTAAAGGTCGGTACATCAAACATTGCAACAACAACATATACAGGTTATCCCATCAAGGCAACCGATATCGGTCTTAAGATCCTTGACTCAATTTATGAGACTGATTTTACAAGCGAATATAATGTTGACTTTGACAATAGTGAGCTTATCCCCGTTAAATTCTCCTATGTCGGTACAAATACTGCAGGTGTAGACGAAAGCAACAGCTCAGGTCAGCTTCCCACAAACGCAGGTACATATGAGGTCACCCTTCATATCACTGAGAGTATAACATATGATAAGAATCCTAAGATCAATAAGAACAGATACGGACTTGAGCATAAGTTTACTCTTGTTATTGATCAGGCCCCTGTTCTCAGAGGAACTCTTCCTGAGTCCGTTACTCTTACCTACGGTCAGAAGCTCAGCGAGGTAATTCTTCTGTCAACATATGACGGTATGGGAATTGCAAACGACGGCAATATTGCAGGTACATTTGAATTCACAAACAACTCTGACGCAACTGCATTCAAAAATGTAGGCGAGAATGTTGTTTCAATTACCTGGAAGCCCAAATATGAAGGAACTGTCAATACTAAGAACTATAAGGAAACGACTTTTAATGTTGGATATACCGTTAACAAGGCAAAGCTTTCTATCAGACCTAATGCTGCAGCTGTAGTATACGGTAATGAAACATTTGACACTCCTTACAGCGTAACCATTAACGGTCTTGTTGCAAATGACAATACCGATACAGTAAAGAAAACAATTACTAATGCTCTTAACTTTATGATACTTAAGGGTACGGAATATAATCCTTATGTTGCAGGTGAAGTTGCTGTAGGCTCTTACAGCATCAGAGCTACATTTACAGATGTTCCCGCTTTGCTTTCAAACTATGAATATGAATTGATCTACGGTCTTGAAGGAAATCCCGAAGGAAATCTTAAGGTTTCACAGAGAGCAATTTCCGTAATAGCAAAGGCTACCAACAGAGAATATGCTCCCGATGATTACACTGCAACAGTAACATTTACGATTTCTGACGGAAAATTCGGCGTAGACGATGTTCGTATACTTGCTGCAGCCGGCGGACTTTCAGATAACAATGCAGGTACAAGAGAAGTAAGCGGTATTACAAAGCAGGCTGTTGCTGATCTTGTTACAGGCGGTGCCGGTAAGAACTACTATGTGGCAGACGTAAAATATGAGACAGGAAATACTCTTCTTGTTGAAATTTCAAAGTGTGTGCCCGTCGCAACGACCCCTGTTATTGCTGAAATGTTCTATCAGAGAGGAAGAACTCTCAAGGATATCGAGCTTTCAGGCTCAACCACCTCAGTAGAAGGCTCATGGCAGTGGGTGGATGCAACCATTAATCCCACAGTTGCTGTTTCCTCCTACAAGGCACAGTTTGTTCCCACTGATACAAGAAACTATGAAATTAAGGTCGTTGATGTTTCAGTTAAGGTAAAGGCTACTCCTGTTGTTATCTCTTACACAGGCAATGTTTCCTACGGTGATAATATCCCTAATATCACAGCTTATACATATAAATCCGATCTTGATCCTACATTTAATATTGAAGCTGTAATCACATCAGGTAATATTACTCCTTATACAACCTATGAAAAGGGATCACCTGTTGTAGAAGGCGGTTATCCTGTTGAAATTTCAGCTCCCAACTTTGTTGATACAAACGGAAACTACATTTTCTCAACCGAAAACGGTGTAATTAATGTTTCTCCCAGACTTATTACCTTCAACGTTCAGAATACTTCAGTAGTTTACGGTGAAAACTTTGCTCCCTCTGCATCCAATGTTACTGTTACCTTTGATGAGTCTCTTCTTGTAGGTACAGACACTATAGAGGATATAACAGCAAACGGCAATGAGCCTACATTCGAGTATTCAACCGATTTCAGATACATTGATAACTATCAGGTTGGTACATACACCATCAAGGCTACTCCTAACTTTACTACATCTGCAAACTATTCCGTAACATCTGTTCCCGGTACGCTTACAGTTACCAAGGCTTCACTTGTTATCAAGGCAGATGATATCACTCTTGAATACGGCAGTCCCATTCCCGAAAACATTTCTTCTGCTTTTGAGGTCGTCGGTGCAAAGAGAAACGAAACTGTTGAGGATGTTGTTTCTTCCGGTTATATCAAGGTTGATACAGTATATGAGAAGGGCTCACCCGTTAATACAGACGGATATCCCATTACAGTTGATGTTGCTAACGCAGTATTCAATAACTACATCGTAAATGTACAGCACGGTACAGTTACCGTAGTAAAGGCAACTCCCAAGGTAATTACTCTTCCCACTGCAACTATAGTACACGGTCAGACACTTGCTGATGCAAAGTTTACAGGCGGTGAGGTTGAAAACAACATTGCAGGTAAGTATATTTATAATGCTGCAGCAACAGCACCCGCTTACCGTGCAGATGCTTATACTATTTATACAGCAACCTTCGTTCCCTCAGATACAGTAAACTATAACACTGTAACAGGTCTTTATGTATCTCTTACTGTTACAAAGAAGCCCGTAACAGGTGCTCTTTCCGTAGCAGGTATTCCTATGGTAGGTGAGACACTTACAGTAGATGTTTCAGGTCTTGATCCTGATGAGATTGGCGTTTATACACTTACATGGTATAACGGCTCAGGTGCAGTGATCGGCACAGGAGACCAGCTGAAGCTTACAGATGCTCATAAACTTCAGGAGCTTAAGGTAACAGCAGTTGCAAATGCTCCTTACACAGGCGAGATCGTATGTGTAACAACAACTATCGCTCCTTCTCTTACAAGCGTTGAGACTGTTCTCGGTAAGGATGTTTACGATACTTACTTTGAGCTTGCAGGTCTTTCTGAGTATCTCGGCGAAGCATCATATGTTTATAATGCTCAGCCTCACTACATTGAATTCCAGAGAGATAACAGCAGTCTTTCAAGTGTAGCAATAGGTGATGTTACCGTTAAGTATAACGGCTCTACAGCGGCTCCCACGAAGGTAGGTTATTACACGGTTACAATCGACATTGCAACTCCTTCCGATGTGGATCTTACACAGGTTCAGTTTGTTGACGGCGTTTCAATGGTTGGTAATAAGGTAGTTTACTCTCCCATTTCAAACTACAAGATCGGTACTCTTGTTATCACTCCCGCTCCCTATTATGTAAATCTTGTTGTTCTTGATAAGGTTTATGACGGTACAGGAACTGCAACTGCAGAGATCAAAGAGCAGTACGGTGCATGCGAGCTTACAGGCGGCGGTTACGATGATGTATCATTTGATGAGGAAACTGCAGTTTATTACTTCTCCAATCCTACGGTAGGTGCTGACAAGGATGTATTTGTAAACAATGCACAGCTTAAGGGTGCAGCTGCTGACAACTATGAGATCCAGCTTGCAGTTCTCAATGATGCAAAGGCAGATATTACTAAGAGAACTCTTAAGGTCAAGGTTATTCCCGTTGAAAGAGAGTACGAGGAAAAGAACTATTATGTAGACCTCAGCTTTGAACCCGTAGCAAATACTGTAGCTGAAGGTGATGACGGTCTTGTATATGTAAACGAAGCTCTCGTTCAGGGTGCTATCGATAATTACAGAGCAGGCTTAAGAAATGTTACCGTATCAGGTGCAGTTCTTACCGGCTCAAAGGCTGCAAACTATGATCTTGAGCTTGTAAATCTTGACGGTCTTACAGTTCAGATCCTTAAGGCAACTCCCTCATATCCCATCCCGATGACAGATGTTCTCTACTATGACAGTGCAAGACCTCTTAATGCTATCTCTCTCGGAGACAGCCGTTGGAGCTGGGATGCATCCGTCAGAAATGATGTTCCCGGTGCAGGTGTTCACACATATAAGGCTGTTTACACTCCCGATGATACTCTCAACTTTGCAACTGTTGAGTATGATGTTGAGCTTGAGATCCTTAAGACAACAGTTACTATCACAGCAGCAAACTTTACCGTAACATACGGTGATATCGAACCCACCTACTACTATTCAGTTACAGGTCTTACAGGTGCAGATACCATTAAGAATTCTGTTGACGGCTATGTTCTTATGAACTGCTCATATAAGGCAGGCAGCGATGTCGGTGTATATGATGTTGTTCTTACAGGTGCTTTTGAAAGCGATAACTATTCATTCGTTTATAAGAACGGTAAGGTTACCGTAAACAAGAGAGCAGCTTATGTCGAGGCAATTGCAGAAGACAGACAGTATGAGCCCGGCAATCTTAATGTAAATGTTACCTTCTCTGCACTTACAAACCTTTACGGAACTGACAGCACAAGCCTCTTCCTTGAAGGTACATTCCCCCTTGTCGGTACTATCGAGGATGAAAATGCCGGTATCAAGAATGTTAAGTATACTGTTCCCGTTCTTGCAGGTGAAAAGGCAAAGAACTATGACCACAGACTTCTTAACCCCAGTCTTACGGTTGAGATCCAGAAGGCAGTTCTCTCAGGTGTTGTGCTTCCCAAGTCCGGTGAGGTCTTCTTCGGTCAGAAGCTTAATATGACAGTATTCACATCAAGCTTCGAGGGACACGATTACGGTACATTCTCAATGGAGAATCCCACCGGAACACCCGAAAAGGTCGGTACATTCTCTGATGTTTATAAGGTTGTATTTACTCCCTATAAGACTCAGAACTATGCAACGATCACTCAGTACATCACTCTTACAGTTAAGCCTGCAACTCTTAATGTTGCGATCTCTCTCACAGGTACAGCACAGGTAGGAAAGACCTTGTATGTAATTACAAATGATATTCCTGCAAATGCTCATCAGTATCTCTTCTATGAGTGGTACAGAGTAGATTCCCCCGATGCTGATCCCAGAACAGGCTACAAGTTGACTTCCGGTGTTGATTATTATACACTTACAGAGGCAGACGGCGGCAAGTACATTATGTGTACCGTTACAAACATCAGCGGCTCGCCTTATGAATGCGAAGCAAAGTGCATAACAGACTCAACAATTGAGGAAGAAACACTTACCTTCTGGCAGAGACTTGTAAACTGGTTCTACAGACTGATTTCAAATATCACTCAGATATTCGGAAAGCTTATGTAAGCGTTATATTCTGAAAAATGCAGCTGTCCTTCGGGGCAGCTGCTGTTTTTTTGCATATCCGATTGACATAGGGGGAATATATATATTAAAATATATATAAAGGAGTGTGCAGTATGGCAGTAAGACTTAATGAAAACAGGGAAGTAGTCGAAAAAGTCAAAGAGGGACTGAAAAAAAAGGACGGTTACTGTCCTTGCAGGATACCTAAAACTGAAGAGTATAAGTGCATATGTAAGGAATTCCGTGAGCAGATCGCAGATCCTGATTTTGAAGGTTATTGCCATTGTATGCTTTACTATAAATCTAAGGACTGAAAAGGAGTTTTTTATATGGCAGTATTAAAGGTAGATCATTCAAATTTCAAACAGACAGTATCAGATAATCCCGGAAAGGTCATTCTCGATTTCTGGGCAGAGTGGTGCGGTCCCTGTAAGATGATAGCTCCTCTTGTTGAGGAGATTTCTGAGGCTCATCCTGAAATTACCTTCTGTAAGGTAAACGTAGATGACGAGCCTGCTATCGCGGCAGCTTACGGCATTATGTCTATTCCTACGCTTATCAAATTTGAAGGCGGAAAAGCGGTCGATCAGAATGTGGGTTATTCGGGAAAAGAGATTCTTGAAGCCTGGATATTGAAATAAGGAGAGTTTTATGCCGTATTTAAGTGTTCATTTCAGAGAAAAACTTACTGTTGACGGTGAGCAGGTCCATTTTGCAGTATCAGCAGACGGCTTTAACTGGGAGGCATTAAACGAAGGAAATCCGGTACTTTGGAGTAAGCTCGGCTCGGGCGGTGTCCGTGATATAGAGATAATAAGAAGAGCGGACGGCGGTTTTTCGATTCTTGCAACAGATCTGTGTGTTGTAAAAAGAATGGATGAAGAGCATAATATCGATTGGAAGGATATAAACCATAACGGAAGTAAGTGTCTGTGTTATTGGGAGAGCGATGATCTGATCGAGTTTTCAGAGCAAAAGCTTTTGTATTTCGGAAGAGACGATTTCGGTTGCCTATGGGCTCCCGAGATCACATATGACAGTGAAAATGATGAGTATCTTATTCATTGGGGCTCTACGGTAAAGG
Source organism: Clostridia bacterium (assembly GCA_017440965.1). Taxonomy (GTDB): domain Bacteria; phylum Bacillota; class Clostridia; order Oscillospirales; family Acutalibacteraceae; genus RUG806. The sequence goes on from JAFSGH010000021.1 coordinate 25,598, forward strand.
ATGACGGCTTTGAGCATATGTCGATATATTGCTGTAAGACCAAGGATTTCAGAAACTTTTCGTATCCTGAGCTTTTCTTTACAAAGAAAAATGAGATACTTGATTCACACCTTATGAAGCATGGGGATAAATGGCACTTATTTTATAAGAATGCAAATGATCCCTCCGGAAATATGCACGAGACCTCGGATAACATAAGAGGACCCTTCACTCACGATGATGAATTCGATGCTCTTATAAGATATTATACGAACGGCGGCTCTTATGAGGGGGCAACTACATATACACTTCCTGACGGAAGATGGTGTCTTATGCTCGATTTCTTTGGTTGTCCTAAGGATAAAATGGGATATGTTCCCTTTGTTTCAAAGAAATCCGGTGACTGCGCATTTAAAAGAGCTGACAGTGAATTCAGCTTTCCGTACGGATTCAAGCACGGCAGATTTATAGAGATTACTGTCGAAGAGTATGACAGACTGAAAAAACATTATAACAAATAATTGAACTGCAAGAACCGATTAAAAATATTAATCGGTTCTTTGTTTATCTTTCATAATTGCTTTTTTTGCAAAACTATTGACTTGTAGCCTTGGATTTAGTATACTTCATTCAATATAAAAAATGCAGTGATGATATTAAGACCGTTTAATTTCAGTTTTCAGAGAGCCGTCGGGTGGTGTAAGACGGTAACAGGTTTTTCGGTTTGTCTCGTATCGGAGTACGGTTCCTGAACCCCGCTTTGCGGTGTATAGGGAACTGCGGCAGGTTCCGTTATCATGACCTAAGGCTTGAAAGAGTCTGATAAGCGGCTGTTTTACAGCAATCCGGGTGGTACCGCGGTAGATTATTATCGTCCCTGAAACTGAGTTTCGGGGATTTATTTTTTTGCTGAAAAGGAGAATACAGTATGAAAAAAATATTGATTACAGATAAAACGATGTCAGGACTTACGGCAGAACTGAGCTTTCGAGAAAAAACAGAAATTGCAAAGCAGCTTGATAAGTTGGGGGTTGACGTTATCGAGCTTCCTCAGATCAGATCCGACAAGGCAGATGTGCTTCTTGTAAAAAACATCGTAAGTGTTGTAAAGAAGACTGCTGTAAGCATTCCTGCAGGATTTACAAAGGAAGCTGTTGAATGTGCAGCCTCCTGCATAAAGGATGCCTATTCGCCTGTTCTTGCAGTGGCTCTTCCTATGTCACCCGCCGGAATGGAATATATGTGCTCATTAAAGCCCGATAAAATGCTCGCTAAAATAGAAGAGCTGGTTTCATACGCGTCAGAGCTTTGCGAAAAGGTTGAATTCACTGCTCTTGATGCAACAAGAGCCGAAAAGGAATTTCTTTGTAAGGCTATAGATACAGCTGTAAATGCGGGTGCTTCCTCTGTAACTCTTTGTGATGATGCGGGTGTTATGGATGATGATGACTTCTCTGTATTTATAAATGATGTTTTTGAAGCATCAGAAAAAATTTCCGATGTTTCGGTAAATGTTGATGTTTCCGATGCGATAAGTATGTCCACGGCTTGTATTGCCGCAGCCGTTAAAAACGGTGTATCCGGAATAAAAACAACAGTTGGCGATCACGGCTATGCTGACATTGAAAGCATTGCGTCTTTTGTGAAGGTAAAGGGTGAAAAGCTCGGAATCAGCATATCTGTAAAGGATGCAACTCTTAAAAATGTCTGTGATGCTATCAAGACCTTAGTTTATCAGGACAGATCAAAGGAATCACCTTATAAGGGTGTGATCAGAAGTGACGATGAGGCAGAGCTTCATAAGAATGATGATTTTGCAACCGTTTCTCAGGCGGTGACAAAAATCGGATATGAGCTCAGTGCAGAGGACAGCTCAAAGGTATATGATGAATTTATAAAAGTAACACAGACGAGAGAGGTAATCGGAACAAAAGAGCTTGAGGCAATTATTGCCTCTGTCGCGATGCAGGTGCCTTCTACCTACAGACTTGTAAGCTATGTTATAAATGCAGGAAATGTTATTACGGCAACTGCAAATCTATGCATTGAAAAGGAAGGTAAGAAGCTCAACGGCGTTTATGTAGGTGACGGTCCCATTGATGCCGCATTTCTTGCAATAGAGCAGGTCGTAGGCCATCATTTTGAGCTTGATGATTTTCAGATCCAGTCGGTGACCGAGGGCAGAGAGGCAATGGGCCAGGCACTGGTAAAACTTCGCTCTGATTCGGGAAAGCTTTATTCGGGAAGCGGTATTTCCACAGACGTGATCGGTGCAAGTATAAAGGCTTATCTTAATGCACTCAATAAAATAGCATTTGAGGAGAACAGATGATGAAACTCTCTTTTTCAACAAGATATATGCCCGATATGCCGTTGTCGGGATATCTCAGCCTTGCACGGGAGCAGAAGTATAAGGCAGTTGAGATATATGATATATATAAAGAATGCTTCGGCGGAGAAAAGCCTTCTTTTTCCGAGACAGGTGTCTTTTCAACAAAAAGAAAGCAGCTGAATACCGGTATTTCAATATCCCAGCTTGATTTTCCATTTGATATATCAGATCCTGCTGATTATGAAGAGAATCTCAGAAAAGCTGAAGAAATAATAATAACTGCATCAAACATAAATGTAAGTCTTGTCAAGGCAACAGCGCTTATTGATAAGGAAACGGCTGTCAGCTTTATTAAGGATATAATTGATGTTGCAATAAGAGAAAATGTTATCATTCTTATTGAAACTGCAGGTATTTTTAATGCCTCCGCTGTTCTTTGTGAGCTGCTGGATTCCTTTGCGAGTGACTTCCTCGGTGCCTGCTGGAATATGTATTCCACCTTCTTTGAAGGAAAGGAGGATGCGGAGATCACCATTAAGAATCTCGGAGCCTATGTTAAATCTGTCAGCATAAATGATGCAGATAATAACGGAGATCATGTGCTTATCGGAGAGGGAATTCTTCCCGTCGGTGATATGATAAATGCTCTTCGCTCCGTAAACTATAACGGCTATGTTTCAATAGAATGGGATCCCGCATGGCTTCCCGAAATAGATGACTTTGAGGTGATTCTTACATTCTTCGAGTCTCATATGAATGCCTACGGAAATCCTAAAAAGAATAAAAAGCATTTATACAGGAATAATCGCGGAGACGGCAGGTTTATCTGGAAAAAGGAACAGCTTATCGATATGACCTTCCCTCAGGTGCTTGATGCTCAGTGTGAGTCCTTTCCCGATCAGATTGCTTTTAAGTATACCACTCTTGACTACACAAGGACTTATTCGCAGTTCAGGGATGATGTTGATACCTTTGCAAGAAGCCTTATTGCAATGGGCGTCCGTCCCGGTACACATGTTGCTGTATGGGCGACAAATATTCCTCAATGGTATATTGCTTTCTGGGCAGCGACAAAGATAGGTGCTGTGCTTGTAACTGTAAATACTGCATATAAGATTCATGAGGCCGAGTATCTTTTCAGACAGTCTGATACCCACACTCTTGTTATGATAGATTCGTACCGTGATTCAAATTATGCCGAAATCGTAAAGGAGCTGTGTCCCGAGCTTGCTTCTCACCGTTCAGGTGAGCCGCTTCACGCAAAGAGACTGCCGTTCCTCAGAAATGTCATAACCTGCGGATTTACAATGGACGGCTGTATGACATGGGATGAAGCAATTGAAAAGGGAAAGAGCGTTCCCGTCGAAGAGGTCTACAGATATGCTTCTCAGGTAGATAAGGACGATGTATGCAATATGCAGTACACATCGGGTACCACAGGCTTCCCCAAGGGAGTTATGCTTACTCATCATAATGTTGTCAATAACGGTAAATGTATCGGTGACAGAATGGATCTTTCGACCGCAGACAGAATGATGATCCAGGTGCCGATGTTCCATTGCTTCGGTATGGTGCTTGCGATGACTGCTTCAATGACTCACGGCGCATCACTTATGCCCCTTCCTTATTTCTCACCGAAGCCTGCACTTGCTTGTATAAACAATGAAAAAATAACCGCTTTCCACGGTGTGCCTACAATGTTTATCGCACTTTTAGGACACGATGACTTTGAAAAAACAGATTTTTCACATATGCGTACCGGTATTATGGCAGGCTCTCCCTGTCCCATAAGCGTTATGCAGGATGTGGTAAATAAAATGAATATGAAGGAGATAACCATTGTCTACGGACAGACAGAGGCATCTCCCGGATGTACTATGAGCAGTACGGATGATCCGCTTGAGGTCAGAGTTGCAACCGTCGGCCGTGCACTTCCCGAAATTGAATGCAAGATCGTAGATCCTGAAACAGGGGAGGATTGCGAAGATAATGTAACCGGTGAATTCGTTGCAAGAGGCTATAATATTATGAAGGGCTATTATAAAATGCCCAAAGCTACCGCTTCTGCCATCGATAAGGACGGCTGGCTTCATACGGGCGACCTTGCCTGCCGAACACCTGAGGGTAATTACAGAATAACCGGCAGACTTAAGGATATGATAATCCGCGGCGGTGAGAATATCTATCCTAAGGAAATAGAAGAATTCATTTATACTCATCCCAAGGTAAGTGATGTTCAGGTCATCGGTGTGCCTGATGAAGCTATGGGCGAAGAAATAATGGCCTGCGTTATCCTTAAGGAAGGTGAAACGATGACGGAAAATGAAATGAAGCAGTATGTAAGAGACCATATGGCAAAGCATAAGGTTCCGAAATATATTGACTTCGTTGATGCTTTCCCGATGAACGCTGCCGGAAAGATACTTAAGTATAAAATGCGTGAAGACGCAGTTAAAAAGCTCGGTCTGCAGAAGGCCGATTCCATAGTTACCGCGTAATTAAAAAAATTAATGGATTTTATTAAATATGTGATGTTGACAAATATATATACATATGATATTATTCATTCAATGGCTGTGACGAAGAGGCCGAAAGAAATACCGAAATCAGAGAAACGGCGGATGGTGCGAGCCGTGTGAGGGTTCTTTCAAGGGCTATCGCTTCTGAGCCGGAAGCGCGAAATAACAGTAGTGTTTCCCGAGTATGCTGCGTTAGTGCAAAGGAGTTGTCGGACTCTGAAGCGGCAACGGCAATAGCCGATGCAATTTGAGTGGTACCGCGGAAAAATTTTCCGTCTCAAAGAATTTTCTTTGGGACGGATTTTGTATTTATAAAGGAGGTTTTTAGTATGCCAACGACAACGAATACGGATAATAAGCTTTATGAGGTTGCGCGCCGAATTAAGGAGATGCGCTCTATTTGCGATTTTACTATAGAGCAAATGGCAGAAAAGACCGAGGTTACACCTGAACAGTATAGTGCATATGAGGGTGGTGCAGAGGATCTTCCTTTCTCTTTTATTCATAAATGTGCCCTTGCTTTTGATATAGGTATTACCGATCTTCTTGAAGGTCACAGTGCAAAGCTTACTTCCTATACCGTAACAAGAAAAGGCGAAGGCCAGACAACAGCAAAGGAAAACGGCATAGAGATACAGAACCTTGCTCCCTTGTTCAAGGATAAGCTCGGTGATCCCTATTGGGTAAGATACGAGTATTCTGCTGAGCTTGAGGGAAAGCCTATTCATACAACAACTCACGCAGGTCAGGAATTTGACCTTGTTATAAGCGGAAGCCTTATGGTAAAGGTCGGTGATCATACTGAGATACTTCATGAGGGTGACAGTATTTATTATAAGAGCTCAACTCCTCACGGTATGATAGCTGTTGACGGCAGAGACTGTGTTTTCCTTGCATTTATTCTTGCTTCTGACGAAGCTCCCGAGGATATTGCTAAAAACAGAATTATGCCCGAGGCATCCGTAAAGGAATCGCTTATCTGCCATAAGTTTGTTAAGCCTGTTGAAAATGAAAACGGCGAGCTTCTCGATATCAGCTTTGATAAAACGGAAGAATTTAATTTCGTCTATGATGTCGTTGATAAGATCGCAAAGAAGTCTCCCGAAAAAACTGCAATGATACACATTTCCAGAGATAAGCAGGAAAGAGTGTTTACATATCAGGATATAAAGGAATATTCCTGCCAGACTGCTAACTATTTCAGATCCCTCGGTATAAAAAAGGGCGACAGAGTTATGCTTGTTCTTAAGCGTCACTATCAGTTCTGGTTCTCGATCCTTGCTCTTCACAGACTCGGTGCTATAGTAATTCCCGCAACCCATCAGTTGCAGGCGCACGACTTTGAATACCGCTTCAATGCGGCAGGTGTCAGTGCTATTATCTGTACATCTGATGATAACACTCCTATGCACGTTGATGAATGCGCAGATAAGTGTCCTTCGCTTGTAACAAAGGTCGTCGTGGGTGAGCCGAGAGAGGGTTGGCACGATTTTAATGCTGAATATCAGCTGTTCTCAAGAAGATTCAGAAGAGAAGAGGATACCCCCTGCGGTAATGATCCTATGCTTATGTTCTTCACATCAGGCACAACAGGATATCCTAAGATCGCAACTCACAGCTTCTCATATCCTCTTGCTCATTTTGTTACGGCAAAATACTGGCACAGTGTAAGTAAGGATGGCTTACATTTTACAATATCCGACACCGGCTGGGGTAAGGCACTCTGGGGTAAGCTTTACGGACAGTGGCTTTGCGAGGGATCTGTTTTTGTATATGATTTTGACAGATTTGATGCATCAGAGATCCTTCCTATGTTTGCAAAATACAATATTACGACCTTCTGTGCACCTCCTACAATGTACAGAATGCTCATAAAACAGGATCTTTCAAAGTACGATCTTTCATCCATCCGTCACGCTACTATTGCAGGTGAAGCACTTAATCCTGAGGTATTCAAGCAGTTTGAGGCTGCAACGGGACTTCAGCTTATGGAAGGCTTCGGTCAGACGGAGACTACGCTTACAATTGCAAATCTTATCGGTACAACACCCAAGCCCGGTTCAATGGGTAAGGCTAATCCCATGTATGATATTGATATCATAAAAGCAGACGGAACACCTGCTCAGCTCGGTGAAAACGGTGAGATAGTAGTACGCACCTCCGAAAAGGTACCCTGCGGTCTCTTCCTCGGTTATTATAATCAGCAGGAAAAAACCGATGAGGTATGGCACGACGGCTATTATCATACGGGAGACCTTGCCTGGAAGGATGAGGACGGTCATTTCTGGTATGTGGGCAGAGTTGACGATGTTATCAAGTCATCAGGCTACCGCATAGGACCCTTTGAGATAGAAAATGTTATTATGGAGCTTCCCTATGTTCTTGAATGCGGTGTTTCTGCTGAGCCTGATGAGCTTCGCGGTCAGGTAGTTAAGGCAAGCATCGTTCTTACAAAGGGTACAGAGCCCACAGAGGAGCTCAAAAAAGAGATTCAGAAATATGTCAAGGAGCATACAGCTCCCTATAAGTATCCGAGAATAGTCGTATTCAGAGATTCTCTTCCCAAGACTATAAGCGGAAAAATACAGAGAAACAAGCTTTGATAATATGAAAAGAATAACAATACTTGCCGGACACTATGGTTCCGGCAAGACCAATATAGCGGTAAATCTTGCACTTAAGATGAAAAAAGACGGCTTTGATACTGTAATTGCCGATCTTGATATTGTAAATCCTTATTTCAGAACAAAGGATTCTCTTGACAGACTTGAGGAATCAGGTATAAAATTAATATCGTCGGAATATGCAAATTCCAATGTGGATATTCCGGCTGTGCCTCAGGAAATGTACTCGATAGTCGATGATAAGGAAAAATACTATGTTGTTGACCTCGGAGGCGATGACAGAGGCGCATTTGCTCTCGGCAGGTATTCGGATAAGATAAAGGAAGAAAACGATTACGAATTTATCTTTGTCTTCAATAAATACAGACCTCTGACACCCGATGCCTTAAGTGCAATTGAGGTTATGAGAGAAATTGAAGCTGCCTGCAATATGAGCTTTACTGCAATCGTAAACAATTCCAATATCGGCGAAATGACAGATGAAGAAGCAGTGCTTTCATCTTTTGCGGAATGTGAAAGGCTTTCTGTTGCCTCAGGACTTCCCGTTCTTTTTACCTCTGTAAGTGCAGAGCTTTACGGAAGTCTCATTAAAAAGGCAGAAAATCTGTTTTCGCTGGAGCTTCAGAAGAAAATTATTTGAATGGAGAGAATATAATGGCAAAAGTTATTTTTACGGAAGACCTTTGTAAGGGCTGCGGACTTTGTGTCGGTGCATGCCCCAAGGGTATCATAAAGCTGTCGGAAAGCCGTCTTAATGTCAAAGGCCATCATCCTGCCGAAATGACTGACCAAGCTTCTTGCATTGCGTGTGCATTCTGCGCAACGATGTGTCCCGATTGTGTAATTACTGTTGAGAGGTGAAAATAATGAGTGATATGGTATTAATGAAGGGAAATGAAGCGATAGCGGAGGCTGCTATTAAGGCAGGCTGCCGTCATTACTTCGGTTATCCCATTACTCCTCAGACTGAGGTTGCGGCATATATGTCCAAGAGAATGCCTAAAATAGGCGGAACATTCCTTCAGGCAGAAAGTGAAGTTGCCGCTATTAATATGGTTATAGGTGTTGCTTCCACCGGAAAAAGAGTTATGACCTCCTCTTCTTCTCCCGGAATCTCCCTTAAGAGTGAAGGTATTTCATACCTTGCAGGCTGTGACCTTCCCGCTCTTGTTGTCAATGTTCAGAGAGGCGGCCCCGGTCTTGGCGGTATTCAGCCTTCACAGTCTGACTATTGGCAGGCAGTAAAGGGCGGAAGCCACGGTGATTTTCATAATATAGTTCTTGCTCCCGCTTCCGTTCAGGAAATGGCAAGCCTTACGGTAAAAGGCTTCGAGCTTGCCGATAAATACAGAATGGTATCAATGATACTTGCAGACGGTACTATGGGACAGATGATGGAGCCCGTATCTCTTGATATAGAAAGCACCTTCAATGTTGAAAAGCCATGGGCAGTTACAGGTACCAAGGGAGAAAGAAAGCACAATATCGTAAATTCTCTTTTCCTTCAGCCCGAAGAGCTTGAAAAGAAGAACTTTGAAAGATTTGAAAGATATAAGCTCGTAGAAGCTAATGAAGCTATGTATGAGGAATATCTTATGGATGATGCAGAGATATGTGTTGTTGCATTCGGTATCACATCCCGTGTTGCAAAGAACGCTATCAATGAAGCAAGAAAGCAGGGAATAAAGGCAGGACTTATCCGTCCTATTACTCTCTGGCCCTTCCCCAAGGCTGCTCTTTACAATGCTGCTGATAAATGTAAGGCATTTATCTCAGTTGAAATGAATATGGGACAGATGATCGAGGATGTAGAACTTAGTATCAGATGTAAAAAGCCCGTTCATCTTTGCTGCCGTACAGGCGGTATGATCCCCGCACCCGAGCAGGTGCTTGCAAAAATTATTGAGGTTAATGAAAAGGAGGCTTGAGTATGGCTATTGTATTTGAAAAACCTAAGGCACTTACCGATGCCGTGCTTCACTATTGTCCCGGCTGTACTCACGGTATTATACACCGTCTTGTCGCAGAAGTAATTGACGAACTGGGAATTGAAGGAAAGACCATAGGTGTTGCACCCGTCGGTTGCTCCGTTATGGCATATAATTATTTTACCGTTGATTTTGTTCAGGCGGCTCACGGCAGAGCACCCGCAGTTGCAACGGGTGTAAAGAGAAGCGATCCCGATAATATCGTCTTTACATATCAGGGAGACGGTGACCTTGCTGCTATAGGTACTGCAGAAACAGTACATGCGGCAGCAAGAAGAGAAAATATCACTGTTATTTTCGTAAATAATGCAATTTACGGTATGACAGGCGGTCAGATGGCTCCTACCACACTTCCCGGTCAGGTCACACAGACCTCTCCTTACGGAAGAGATGTTTCAACAGTCGGCTATCCCGTAAAGGTATGTGAGCTTCTCAGCAATGTTGACGGTGCGGCTTATCTTGAAAGAGTTGCCGTCAATAATGTAAAGAATATAAGAAACGCAAAGAAGGCTATCAAAAAGGCCTTCCAAAATCAGATAGACGGAAAAGGCTTCTCTCTTATCGAGGTGCTTTCCACTTGCCCCACAAACTGGGGTATGTCTCCCGAAAAAGCCCTCACATGGCTTGAGGATAATATGATCCCTTACTATCCCTTAGGTGTGTATAAGGACATAACAGCAGAAAAGGAGGCAGAATAATGGCTACTGTAAATATGCTTTTTGCAGGCTTCGGCGGTCAGGGTATCCTTTTTGCAGGAAAATTTCTTGCCTATAAGGGTCTTATTGAAGGTAAGCAGGTAAGCTGGCTTCCTTCCTACGGTCCCGAAATGCGTGGCGGTACTGCTAACTGCTCTGTTATTTTAAGTGATGCCCCCATCGGCTCTCCCATTGTAGATAAGCCTGATGTGCTTATTGCTATGAACCTTCCTTCTCTTGATAAGTATGAGGATGCAGTTGTTCCCGGCGGAAAGATTTTTGTTGATTCAACTCTTATCGGCAGAAAGGTCAACAGAACAGATGTTGAAGTTTTCTATGTTCCCGCTTCAGGTCTTGCCAATGAAAAGAACTTAAGAACGCTTGCCAATATGATAATTACCGGTAAGGTTATAAAGGAAGTATCTGAAATCGGCAATGATAATCTTGAGACTGCTCTTAATAAGGTCATATCAGCAAGACACCAGGATATGCTCAAATTCAATCTCGATGCTCTTAATATAGGAGCACAGCTTTAAAAGAGGCGTAATATAAAATGGATATCAGAATTATCAAAAATCCTTCACCTTCTGAAAAGCCGGATGAAAACGCTCTCGGTTTCGGACTGACTTATACCGATCATATGTTTATCATGGATTATAACAGATCTGTAGGTTGGCATAATGCAAGAATCGTTCCCTTTGGTCCGCTTGAGATCCATCCTGCGGCTGTGGTATTGCATTACGGTGCAGAGGTTTTTGAGGGGCTTAAGGCTTACCGTGCTGCTGACGGGACGGTAAGGTTATTCAGACCTCTTGACAATATAAGAAGAATGAATGACTCGGCAGAACGTCTTTGTCTTCCGGTTATAGACGAAGATGATGCAATGCAGGCTTTGGTTGAATTCGTAAGGCTTGAGCAGGATTTTGTCCCGCATAAGAGTGGAACCTCTTTATATATCCGGCCTTTTATGATCGCAACAGAAGCAAATCTTGGTCTTCACGGTATAAATGAGGCGTCCTTCATAATAATCGCATCTCCGAGCGGAAGCTATTATAAAGAGGGTATTTCTCCTGTTTCAATTATGATTGAAACAGAAGATGTAAGAGCTGTTAAGGGCGGAACGGGATATGCCAAGTGCGGCGGTAACTATGCCGCCAGCACAAGAGCAGGTGAAAGGGCAGAGAAACTCGGATTTTCGCAGGTGCTGTGGCTTGACGGAGTTGAACGGAAATACATAGAAGAAGTCGGTTCAATGAATGTAATGTTTAAGATAGCAGGTAAGGTAATAACTCCTGATCTTATAGGAACAGTTCTTCCCGGTATTACAAGACGATCAATATTGGAGATGCTTCGCGATGAAGGATATGAAGTTGAGGAACGCAGAATAAGTGTAGAAGAAATAATTAATGCACTTGAAAACGGTACTCTTGAAGAAGCCTTCGGTTGCGGCACTGCCGCTGTTGTTTCTCCTATGGGAAAGCTTGTGTTTAACGGCAGAGAATACACTATCAATAATAACGAGATAGGTCCCCTTACTGCTCATTTGTATGATACTTTAACCGGTATTCAATGGGGTCGACTTGAAGATACTAAAGGTTGGGTTTTAACGATCTGATAAATGATTCCCGAGTGTTTTATGATAAAACGGCACTTTTCTCGGTTTCAGTGTATGAAATAATCAGGGTGATTTTCTCTGTATTGACAATAACAGCACCGCAGAAGTGAAAGCGGTGCTGTTACTTTTGTCTTGAAAATACCGATTATATATTGTATACTTAATTTAGTATTAATTAAAGGTGGAATACTGATATGAAATATGTATTATTGGTGCTTATTTTATTATTGGCGGTATTTGCCGTTATAATGGCCTTTTGCGTTATAAGGGCGATCAAAGCAAAGGCTTCTTCCGAAGAAAAAGCTCCTGCCATAAGCTGGACAAAGGAAGAAGAGAATAAATATGCATCAAGGCTTTCTGAGATGGTAAAGGTTTCTACCGTTTCAAAGAAAAAGGGTGAGGAGTATTCTGATTTCCTGAAGCTTCAGGAGGTAATGGAAAAGCTCTATCCGAATATTTTTGCAAAGCTTGAAAAGCATGATTTTGAAGGAAATATCTTAAGAGTATGGAGAGGAAAAAATCCCTCAAAGGGAGCAATTCTTCTTATGGGACATCAGGATGTTGTCCCTGCCGCAGAAAAAGAATGGACAAGAGATCCCTTCTCAGGTGAGATAGCAGACGGCTGTGTTCACGGTAGAGGTGCTATGGACTGTAAGAGCACCCTTTCAGCAGAATGGAGTGCAGTTGAGGAGCTAATTGAAGAAGGGTTTGTACCCGAAGAGGATGTGTGGCTTTTCTCCTCCGTGAACGAAGAAAATTCAGGCGGCGGTGCAATCGATGCCGCAAGGTGGTTAAAGGCTCAGGGAATTCGGCTCAATGCAGTCCTTGATGAGGGCGGTGCCGTTATAGGAAATGTATTTCCCGGACTTTCAAAGCCTTGTGCTGCTATCGGTATCGTTGAAAAAGGCTTCTGCAATCTTAAGTTTGTAGCAAAAGGCAAGGGCGGACATTCCTCCACCCCTCCTAAAAACACTCCGGTTGCAAGGCTTGCAATGTTTATGGCAGAGGTTGAAAAGACTGAGCCCTTCAAGAAGGAGCTTGTTTCTCCCATTCCCGAAATGTTTACTTCTATTGCAGGACATCTGATTTTCCCCTTACGCCTTGTAATGTCAAACTTGTGGCTTTTCAAAGGGCTTCTCGCAAAGGTACTTCCTATGTTTTCTCCCATGGCGGGTGCTTTTGTCAGAACGACCTGTGCTTTTACTATGACAGGCGGCTCAGAGGCTCCCAATGTTATTCCTGATGAAGCCTATGTTATCTGTAATATCCGTCCCTCTGTTCATCAGAAGGCAGAGGAGTCGATAGAGGTATTGAGAAGCATTGCAAAGAAATACGATATTGAAACTGAGATCCTTCTTTCAAGAGATCCCTCGAATGTTTCTTCTCCCGAAAGTGAGGAATTTGCGTATCTTAAGAAGTGCATCAACGAGGCTATTCCCGATGTTGTTGCAATTCCTTATCTTATGACAGGCGGAACTGATTGCAGACAGTTTGAAATCGTTTGTGATAATTGTCTCAGATTTACACCTACAAGACTTACTCCCGAGCAGTTGGCAGCTATGCACGCCGCTAATGAAAGCATTGGTGTTTCAGCACTTGCCGAGGGTGTTAAGTTCTATAAGTATTATATTCAGAACAGATAACTGTCCGAACAGTAAAGATATTTTTCAGAAAGGAATATGTTATGAAAAGATTCTTGTCTTTGGTATTGGCTTTTGTTTTTCTTATGGCTATGCTTTGCAGTACTGCCGCCGCAACGGAAACTGATCTTGAACATGATTTTTCAGATGAATTCTTGCCCGTAAAAACAGCTCCCGGATTTATGTGTAACGTCGATAATGATAATGAAGTAAGCTCTGCGGATGCAAGAATCATTCTCAGGGTCGCAGTTGCCCTTGATACGCTTGAAAATGAAATGCTCTTATTTGCAGACGCAGATTTTGACGGTGTTGTCAGCTCAGCTGATGCAAGGCTTGCTCTCAGAACTGCAGTTTCTCTTGAGGAAAAGCAGGAGGTAGTTTTTGAAATAACCGAAAATAAATCGGCAGATTGTGAAAATGAAGGTTTTATTAAGGCAAAATGTGAAGAAAACGGTAAGGAACTCAGCATAACCGTTAAAAAGCTTAATCATAAATTTGACGAAGCGGATATGTGCGATAAAAATGCAGTATGTCTGGTATGTAAGAACAGCATTAACGTAGAGCCCATCCATAGCTTTAATGAGGATACCTGCAACGGAATTCGTACGTGTGTATACTGCGGTGCTGTTGAACGCTTTACGCCTTCTCACAAATTAAATAATTATGTCTGTCTGCGCTGCGGTTATTCTCAGAAAGCTGAAGTGCATGATAAGCTTGTCTCATATGTTATAGCGCACGGACAGCAGGAAGCTACTGTGCTTTACTGTTATGAGACAGATGAGTACGCTGAGTATTCGCTTTGCTATGATACTGCAACGGGTGAGCTTTATATATGCTGCAGCTTTGCTGTTGAAGCGGAAGGATATATCTATTATTACATAGGCTATCTTACAATTCCTGTTGATTTCGGCGGCTACAGTATTGAGCTTGATTATTTCTGGAATGAAAATCTTCTTGCATACGGTATTTATGCAGTAAATGCATCTGGGCTTATGAAGGAACAGACTAACAGTGCAGTATCTCTTCGGGATTATGACAGTATACCGGAGCTTTCGGGCATAACAGCCGAGTATTCGGTCATTGCAGAGGGTACCGCTTCAGAAAGTCTGATGTGGCTTATTGATTATGCAAATAGAATGAATATATCGGGCGTAACGGCCGATATCCTCGGCTGTTCACAGCTCGGTTAATTACGGTATTCAGATAACAAATAAAAGCAAAAGACATCCGAAAAAAAGGATGTCTTTTGCTTTTATTGTAAGTGAATTTTTAACTGTTATTCTTAAGCTCGTTTATGAGATACGGGAGTGCCTGCTCGAAATTTACTCCGTACCATGTACGGTCAGTGTCTCTGAGTGTAGCTTTTATGGACTCCACCGTAAAGTCAGCCGCGGTTTTCAGTGCGCTTTCAAGAGATAAGCCTCTCATAAGAGCCCCCACTGCGGCGCTTGAAAATACATCTCCCGTTCCGTGGAAGCTTGCGCTGACCTTTTCGGTGTAATATTCCGAAAAGGTGTCGGAGTCCTTATTGTAACAGAATATTCCCAATTCACTGTCGTTAAAGGATACCCCCGTCAGCACTGCATTTTTACAGCCAAGCCCACACAGACGCATAAGAATATTTTTTATATAATCCTTAGTATAACCGTTTTCGATATATTCCTCTCTGAGCATAAAGCAGGCTTCCGTGAGATTGGGTACTATAACGTCCGCTTTGCCGCAGAGAGAAGCCATACGGTCTGCAAAATCCTGATTGAAGCCCGGATACAGTCTTCCGTGGTCACCCATAACGGGATCAATGAAAATTATATTATCCTCGGTTTTGAAATCCGTAAAAAACTTATCCATAAGCTCCATCTGTCTGAAGGAGCCGAGATAACCGGTATAGATAGCGTCGAATTTCAGCCTTTCCTTTTTCCAATGCTCTGCAACGGGTGTTATTTCATCTGTAAGGTCACAGAACGTAAAGCCGTTGAATGCGGTATGTGCGGAAAGCATTGCCGTGGGGATAACCGCCGCTTCAATACCGCAGGCTGAAATAACGGGTAATGCTACCGTAAGTGAGCATTTCCCGATACAGGAGATATCCTGCACCGTTACGATTCTTTTCATGTGAGTTTTCCTTTTTATCAAATTTCGTCTTCTTCGATCTCGTCGGCTGTATTGTCATCATGCTCAAGCACCCTGTTAAGGAAATGAATGCATTTATTCATACATTTTTTCGCAAGCTTGAATTTCATATTAAGATGGTAGCAGTGATTGTTGAGAATACCGTCAACGACAAAGGTTTTGTACTTTATTCCGCATTCCTCAAATTTGTCGGCCATAGGCTTACCCTGATCAACACATAAAATATCGTCCTCTGCCCATGTTATAAAAACGGGAGGCCAGTCTTCGTTAACAAAGCTTATGGGGGAAATGTAATCAATATGCTCATAATCACTTGCATTTGAATAATCCTTTTTGACCTCAAAGCCCAGGACCATACTGAGAGTTGTCGAAACAAGTCCCATAACATTGGGTGTATTTATGACCTTTTTTATATCAAATACACCGCACATAAGCGCGAGAGCCGCAGGCTTCAGGAGTATCTCGGGAAGCTCGAAACGCTCCCGGAGCTCATTGTTTGCCGCAAAGGCACAAAGCATGGCTGACTGATATGCACCGGATGAATCTCCGGATATTACTATCCTGTCAGTGTCTATGTTGCAGTATTTTGCAAGCTCGGTAATATAATTAAAGGCTCTGACGATATCTGCAAAATTTCCGTTGATATCAGTATCGGGAGGCATACGGTAGTCAATGTTGAAAACATAATATCCGTGATGGGCGTAGAATTCGGAATTGGTTATTCTGTAGTCCTTGTCCCCCTTTATAAAGCCGCCGCCGTGTATATATAAAAGAATGGGATGCTTTGTTCCGTCATTGAAAATATCGCGTCGGAAATAAAGATCTGCTACATTGAAATCTTCAGATTCATTATGATATGCAATATTCTGCACTCTTATTATTCCGGGATATCTTACCGCATTCTGAGGTCTTTCGCCTAATACATCAATAGCCTTAAAAACAAGCTCTGCTCTGTTCAATCAATGTCACCCTTTCGATGCTTTATAATATTATAATACTATTACAAAAAAACAAAATCAAGAGAATAAAATTCATAATATGTATAAAAATATGCATATTTTTATGTATATTCATATGAATATACAAAAAATTCTTGTATAATTATTTTTGCTGTGATATAGTATAAAGTGAATTAACAGCGAATTGCGGAGGTTTAATTATGACAAGAAGTGAAGCACGCGAACAGGCTTTTGTGCTTGTTTTTGAAAAAATATTCAATCCCGAACTCAGTGTAGAAGATATGAAGGCGATTGCACAGGATAGTGAGCTTTTCTCGCTTGATCCTTATGCGGAAAAGCTTATCGGAGCAGTGTGTGATAATACAGAGACAACTGATGAGATCATCGCTTCACATCTGAGGAAATGGACTTTACAGCGAATTCCCAAGGTTTCCCTCGCGCTTCTGCGTCTTGCTGTTACTGAGATTCTTTATTTTGACGATGTCCCCGACAGCGTATGTGCAAACGAAGCTGTCGAGCTTGCAAAGAAATATGCAGGTGAAGAGGATGCATCCTTTATCAACGGTGTCCTCGGCTCTGTCATAAGAGGAAAGACAAACTGATGCTGTGCCTCGGTATTGATACAAGTAATTATACAACATCAGCCGCAGTTTTCGATTCTGAAGTCTCTTCTCTTGTTCAGAAAAGAAAGCTTCTTTCCGTAAAGGAAGGGGAGCTGGGGCTGCGACAGTCGGATGCGGTTTTTCAGCATACTGTAAATCTGCCTGATATCATAAAGTCTGTTCTGCCTGCTGACGGTAGACGGATCGACAGGGTTGCCGTTTCTGTTTCCCCGAGAGACGAAGAGGGCTCATATATGCCTTGCTTTATGACAGGTAAGGGGGCCGCTGAGATGATAGCGGCTTCTGTCGGTGCTGATATAAGGTTTTTCTCCCATCAGGCGGGACATATTGCCGCTGCACTTTTTTCTGCCGACGCCTTAGAGCTTATTGAAAAGGAATTTATTGCTTTTCATGTTTCAGGCGGTACAACTGAGGCAGTGAAGGTATCACCCGACAAGGACAGAGTTTTTTCTGTAAGGCTTCTTGCGGGCTCACTTGATCTTAAGGCAGGACAGGCAATAGACAGAACCGGCAGGATGCTGGGACTTGCGTTTCCTGCAGGTCCCGAGCTTGATGCTCTCAGTCTTATGAGCGAAAGAACCTACAAAATAAGACCTTTTATAAGAAACGGTAGCTGTTCTTTATCGGGGCTTCAGAATAAATGTGAAAAAATGAAGGCAGACGGTGAGCCTTCATATGATATTGCAAAATACTGTATAGATTATATTTCGCAGGTAATATATGAAATGACTGCAGAAATACTCAGCGCTTATCCGGGGCTTCCCGTTGTATATTCAGGCGGCGTAATGTCCAACACTCTTATCAGGAAACGGCTTTTTGATGAATTTGGCGCGGTCTTTGCCGCTCCCGGCTTTTCTTCGGATAATGCGGCAGGTCTTGCAGTTCTTGCTTCTATGTGAATATTATGATGAATATACCGACTTTTACGGTTTCGCAGGCAAACCGTTATATAAAATCCTTGTTTGATTCCGATCTCGGAATGCAATCTATATTTATTTCCGGGGAGATCTCCAATTTTTCCAATCACTATAAAACAGGTCATCTCTATTTTTCGCTTAAGGATGATAATGCCGCTATAAAGGCTGTTATGTTCAACCGGCAGGCATCGAGGCTGCGCTTTGTGCCTGAAAACGGGATGAAGGTCATCGTAAACGGCAGGATCTCTGTTTTTGAAAGAGACGGAGTATATCAGATATATGTCGAGGGTATGCAGCCTGACGGTGCAGGTGCACTTGCCGTTGCATTTGAGCAGCTTAAGAAGAAGCTTGAGGCAGAGGGGCTTTTTGATGAAGCTCACAAAAAGCCGTTGCCCTCATTCCCTCTGCGAGTGGGTGTTATAACATCTCCCACGGGGGCTGCTGTTCAGGATATATTCAATGTTCTCGGAAGACGCTTCCCGAAGGCAGAAATTATATTTAAGGGTGTCTCGGTGCAGGGTGCATCGGCTTCCTGTGAAATGATAGAGGCATTAGAAGAGTTTTCGAGAAAGAAATGTGCCGATGTTATAATAATCGGTAGAGGCGGAGGCAGTGCAGAGGATCTGTGGTGCTTTAATGACGAGCTTCTTGCAAGAGCAATATATGCTTGTCCTATTCCCGTGATATCTGCCGTCGGTCACGAAACTGATTTTACTATATGTGATTTTGTAAGCGACATGAGAGCGCCCACGCCTTCAGCCGCCGCGGAGCTTGCAGTTCCCGATATGACTGCACTTATGATGAATACTGCTTCGCTGACGGAAAGACTTTACGGTGCCGTAGGTTCATATCTTAAGGTTGAAAGAAGAAAGCTTGAAATGCTGCTGGAGCAGCGGTCTTTTACCGATCCCGGAAGGTTTTTTAATTCGGAATATGAGCTTCTGAACAGAAATTCCGTCAGATTGAAGGCCGCCGCAGAGAAAATATTATATAAAGAAAAAAATACATTTACCGAGGCTTTTTCCGCTCTTGAAAGACTCAATCCTCTGAGTGTGCTGTTAAGAGGCTTTTCCCTTGTAAGCCATAACGGACAAATAGTAGAGAGCATAGATAAAATAAGTAAGGATGACAGACTGACAGTTCAGATGTCTGACGGAACAGCCGACTGTCTTGTGCTCGGCACGGAAAGGAAGAACAAAAGTGAGTGAATATACATACGAATCGGCAATAAAGCGTCTACAGGAGATCGTAAAGCTTCTTGAAAACGGCGGACTTACTCTTGACGATTCCGTGAAGCTTTTTGAAGAGGGCGCGGGACTTGCAAAATTCTGTAATAATGAATTGAAGAATGCCGAGCAGAGAATAATATCTCTTGATGATATCGGAGAGGAACAGCAATGAGTAATATTGATTTATATATTGAGAAAATTGAAGAAAGAATAAGCAGAGCTCTGCCTGAGCTTTCCCCCGAAACTGATGCTCTCAGAGAAATGCTGATGTATTCTCTTGAAAGCGGCGGTAAAAGAATAAGACCTTTATTGTGTCTTGAATTCTGTGCGGCCGCAGGTGGAAATATTGAAAAGGCGTTGGATTTTGCCTGTGCTGTTGAATTTGTGCATACTTATTCCTTGGTACACGATGATCTTCCCTGTATGGATAATGACGATTTCAGAAGAGGTAAGCCCTCTTCTCATAAAAAATTCGGTGAGGCAAATGCACTGCTTTGCGGTGACGCCTTACTGACACATGCATTTTTTCTTATCTCAAATTCAGCTCTTGAAGGCACAGTCAGTGCCGAGCAGGCTGTAAGAGCATCAAAGGAGCTTTCCTTGCTCAGCGGAATGAAAGGAATGATAGGCGGACAGTATATTGATCTTAAATATGAAAATACTCCCGCAACTCTTCCCGTGTTAATGGAAATGGATACTCTCAAAACTGCGGCTCTTATAGAAAGTGCCTGTGCAATGGGACTTATTGCCGCCGGAGCAGACGAATGTGAAATATCCTATGCAAGAGATTTTGCCCGTGAATTGGGAATTGCTTTTCAGATAAAGGATGATCTGCTTGAAGCCGAGGAGGACGGTGAGTCCAGCGACGAGAAAAACGGTAAGGTAACATATGTGTCGCTTTTCGGTATGCAGAAGGCAGGAGAGCTTGCTTCTATTCACACTGCCAATGCTCTTTCTGCACTTGATCATTTCGGAAGTGCGGCTGATGAATTAAGAGCTATAGCAAAAAGCCTTCTTTCGAGAAAGAACTAATATCCGAGCGATGGGGATGAAACAATGAAAGGAAAATATCTGCCGTATATCAATTGCCCTCAGGATGTGAAAAATGTTCCCGAGGAGGAATTGGATGTACTTGCTGAGGAAGTGAGAAGAGAGCTGATCTCCACCGTTTCAAAAACGGGCGGACATCTTGCCTCAAATCTCGGTGTTGTAGAGCTTACTATCGCTTTGCACAGAGTCTTTTCTTCTCCTGATGATAAGATCATATGGGATGTTTCTCATCAGAGCTATACCCATAAGCTTTTTACCGGCAGAGGAAAAAAATTTGAAACCTTAAGACAGCCGGGCGGAATATCGGGCTTCACGAGAAGAAATGAGAGTGAGCATGATATTATGTCGGGCGGTCATTCAAGCGTTGCTCTTTCCGCGGCATACGGAATAGCGGCGGCAAATAAAATAGAGGGAAATGATAATTTTACCGTTGCTGTTGTCGGAGACGGTGCCTTTACCGGCGGTATGGTCTATGAGGCACTTAATAACGCAGGCAGAGCGGGAACAGGCACAAAGCTTATCGTTGTTCTCAACGATAATGAAATGTCTATTTCTCATAATGTAGGCTCACTTGCAAGATATTTTGCAGAAATGCGGGCAACTCCCCGCTATGTGCGATTTAAGTCAAAGACAGAAAAAACACTTAATGCCATACCGCTTGTGGGAAAGCATCTTGTAAGCGGAATTTATAATGCAAAAACATACATAAAGAATATAATATACAATTCTACTATGTTCGAGGACCTCGGCTTCAGATATATGGGGCCTGTGGACGGACATAATATTTCAAATCTGATCTCTGCGCTTGAAGGCGCCAAGGAGGCAGATTATCCCGTTGTCCTTCATATAAATACTACCAAGGGAAAGGGCTATGAGTTTGCTGAAAAAGCTCCCGATGCCTTCCACGGTATATCTGCTTTTAATCTTGATTCGGGAGAGGCAGTTTATTCAGAGCCGAGCTTTTCCGATGCCTTCGGAAGCTTTCTTGTAAAAGCTGCTGAAAAGGACAGCAGAATATGTGCAATAACGGCAGCAATGAGTCTCGGCTGCGGTCTTGAGGATTTCAAAAACCGTTTCCCTGATCGGTTTTTTGATGTGGGAATTGCCGAGCAGCACGCTGTCACCTTTGCGGCAGGGCTGTCCCGCGGCGGAATGCTGCCCGTATTTGCCGTTTACTCTTCATTTCTACAAAGAGCATACGATCAGATAATCCATGACTGTGCAATGCAGGGGCTTAAAATAGTATTTGCAATAGACCGTGCAGGCTTTGTCGGTGCTGACGGCGAGTCTCATCACGGTGTTTTCGATGCGGCATTTATCAACACTATCCCTGATATTACTGTTTTTTCTCCCTCTTCCTTTGAAGAACTTAAAACGGATCTTGATAATGCCGTTTATTCGACTGAAGGTCCTGTTGCCATCCGCTATCCCCGCGGTGTGGATTCTTATCTTCCCGAGGATTTTTCAGTTACGGGGGAAGATTTTGATATTTACGGTGACAGCAGTCAGAAAACAGCTGTTGTGACATACGGCAGATGCTTCAGCGAAGCATGTAAGGCAAAACAGCTCCTTGAAGAAAAAGGTATATCAGTTTTTATTGTTAAACTCAATAAGATAAAGCCGGTAAGCAACGAGGCTGTTAAAAATGTGCTTCACTGCGAAAAGGTGTTCTTTTTTGAGGAGGGACAGCGCTTCGGCGGTATAGGGGAGACCTTTGGCGATAAGCTGTTCAAGTTTGATTATAAGGGTATTTACCGTAATAATGCTATAGAGGGAGAATTTCCTATGCAGAACACGGTTAAGGGGCTTATGTCTCATTACTTCCTTGACTGTGACGGAATGGTTAAAAAGATTTCAGAGGAATGTGAATAATAATGGCTGAAAAAATGAGACTTGATGCTTTTCTCGCCAATGAAGGCTATTTTGAAAGCAGAGAAAAAGCAAAAGCAGGAATAATGGCAGGTATCGTTTACATAAACGGTCAGAAGGCTCTTAAGGCAGGCGATACCGTTAAAGCTACCGATACCGTTGAAGTCAGAGGCGGAATGGAATTTGTAAGCCGCGGCGGATATAAGCTTAAAAAGGCAATGTCCGTCTTTCCTATAGACCTTAACGGCAAGATATGTATGGATATCGGTGCATCAACGGGCGGATTTACCGATTGTATGCTACAGAACGGTGCTGTCAGGGTATACTGTGTGGATGTAGGCTACGGACAGCTTGCCTGGAAGCTCAGAAGTGACGAAAGAGTAGTAAATCTGGAGCGTACCAATGTAAGATATATAACAGAGGAGCAGATTCCTGAAAAAACGGATTTCTCTTCTGTGGATGTTTCATTTATCTCTCTTTGCCTTGTTCTTCCTAAGGTATATGAACTTCTCGGAGATAAAGGCGAATGTGTTTGTCTGATAAAGCCTCAGTTTGAAGCAGGAAGAGAAAAGGTCGGCAAAAAGGGTGTCGTAAGAGAGAAAAGCACACATATCGAGGTGGTAGAGAAAATAGTTTCTTTTGCAAAGGAAACAGGCTTTACCGTAAAGGGACTGGATTTTTCCCCGATAAAGGGTCCCGAAGGGAATATCGAATACTTATTGTTTATATCAAAAGAGCCGGGCGAGAATGCAGATATCTCTCCTGAAAAGGTAGTTGAAGCTTCACACGGTGCACTTGATAATTAAGGGGTGGTAGTATGAAGATAGCAATTATCCCCAATCTTACGAGAAGCAGGGCGATTTCCGTAACAACAGATGCTTGTAAGGAGCTTTGTAAGTCAGGAATAGCTTATTGCTTCAGCTCTGAAATAAGAGAGCTGCTGAGAGATTTTCCTGATGAAGTATTTGAAGCTCCCGACCGCTTTATAAAAGGAGCCGATATGGTCATCTCCGTGGGCGGTGACGGCTCTATGCTCAGAGCTGCAAAGCTTGCGGCAGAGGAGAATAAGAATGTTCTCGGTATTAATGCGGGAAGGCTCGCATATCTCTGCGGTCTCGATTCTGATGAACTGCATTTGCTGTCAAGGCTTAAGGACGGTATGTTTACCGTGCAGAAGCGAATGATGCTTCAGACTGAGATATATTCTCACGATGAGCTCATATATTCAGCAAAGTGCCTGAATGATGCTGTGTTTAACAGAGGTGCATATTTAAGGCTTATAGATCTAAGTGTAAAAACGGGCGGCAGGGATATTGCGGATTATCTTGCCGACGGTGCGATTTTTGCAACACCTACCGGCTCTACTGCATATTCAATGTCAGCAGGCGGACCTATTGTTGAACCTACACTTGAAGCAATACTTCTGACTCCCATATGTCCGCATTCGCTTGCCGTACGACCTTATATATTCTCCGGATCTGCCGTTTTTGAGGTTTCGGTCAAGGATGAGTCAGAGGGGGAGGTCTTTCTCTCCTGTGACGGCGGTGAGGCAGTGCCTGTTGGAAGGGATTGCCGTGTCCGTATATTAAAGTCTGATACAACAGCATCCTTTGTGTCAATTAAAACAGATAATTTTATAGATGTTCTTAACAAGAAACTTGAAAAGTGAGGAAGTTTTATGAAGAAAAACCGTCAGGCAATGATAGCAAGACTTATTGAGGAAAATGTTATCAGCACTCAGGAGGAGCTTCTTGCAAAGCTTATCGAGATGGGTGTAAATGTGACTCAGGCCACTGTTTCCCGCGATATCAAGGAGATGCATATTGTAAAGCATCCCGCTCCTACAGGGGAATATAAATACTGCCTTCCCACGCTTGCTCCTGAAGAAAACAGCAGTAAATATATGTCTATTCTCATAGGCTCTGCAGTTTGCACGGATATAGCTCTCAATACAGTTGTGCTTAAATGCCATGTGGGAACTGCTCAGGCTGCCTGTGCTGCTCTTGATTCAATGGGTCTTCAGGGCGTTGCAGGTACACTTGCAGGCGATGATACCATATTTGTCCTTTGCTACAATGAGGAGTCTGCCGTAAAGGTCAAGAAAAAGCTTGATACAGTGCTTGGATTTTAATTATGCTGAGATCACTTAATATTGAAAACATTGCAATAATAGAAAAGGCCTCCGTTGAATTCAGCGAGGGGCTTAATATACTTACCGGTGAAACAGGTGCAGGTAAAAGTATTCTTATCGACTCTATAAATGCGGTAACGGGTGAAAAAACATCAAGAGAGCTTATCCGTACAGGAGAGGATTCTGCTCAGGTCACAGCGTTTTTTGACGGCATATCAGATGATGTCAGAGGAAGGCTTCTTGAAAACGGCTTGCCCGTTGAGGAGGATGGCTCTCTGCTGCTTCAGAGACGGCTTTTCAGAGACGGTAAAAATTCCTGCAGAATAAACGGTGCAGCTGTAACGGTTTCAATGCTCAGAAATATAGGTATGAGCCTTATTAATATTCACGGTCAGAGAGATTCTCAGGCTCTTCTTGACAGTGAAAAGCATATAGGCTTTCTTGACAGCTTCGCGGAAGATGCAGCCTTACTTCAGGAATATAGCTTCTTATACGAGAAGCTTCGCCGTATTATAAATGAGATAAAAGAGCTTAGCCTTGATGAAGCAAAAAAGGAAAGACAGACCGAGATGCTCGTTTATCAGATAAATGAGCTTGAAGCGGCAGAGATACAGACAGGCGAAAGAGCTGCTCTTATAAAAAAGAAGAATATTCTTAATAACAGCAAAAAGCTTACGGATGCCCTCAGATGTGCATTGATATCTCTCAGCGGTGATAATGATTCCTTTGGTGCAGAGGGGCTTATTTCTGCGGCAGTATCGGAGATAGCCTCAGTTTCATCTCTTGCAAAAGGGCTTGATACACTTACTGAAAATCTGAATACCGCAAATTCATATGTTGATGACTGTGTCCGTCTTCTTGATGATGTACTTCGCCAGCTTGAAGATATAGACGGAAATATTGATGAAATTGAAGAACGCCTTGATATTCTTTATAAGCTTTCAAAAAAGTACGGTGAAAAAGAAGAGGATATGCTGGCATTCCTTGAAAATGCAAAAAAAGAGCTTGAATCATTGGAGGGAGCAGATGAAAGACTTGATGAGCTGAAAAAAGAGTACCCGGAGGTGCTCGGTGAATGCGAAGCGGCGGCAAAAAAGCTTTCCTCAAAGAGAAGAGATGCCGCAAAAATGCTCTCATCTGCCATTCAGTTTGAACTGAGCTTTCTTGATATGCCTAATTGCAGATTCGTAGTTTCAGTTGAAGACTGTGATATGAATGAAAACGGCGCTGATGCGGTAGAATTTCTTATTTCCGCAAATCCCGGCGAAGAGCCCAAGGCATTAGGAAAGGTTGCCTCGGGCGGCGAGCTTTCAAGAATTATGCTTGCTATGAAAAATGTGTTCAACAAGGAAGGCGGCGTTGATACTCTTATTTTTGATGAGATCGACACGGGTGTCAGCGGCTCTGCCGCAAGACGAATAGCTGTAAAGCTTTCCGAGGTATCAAAAAAATCACAGATACTCTGTATAACACATCTGGCACAGATTGCCGCTTTTGCAGATACTCACAAATTCCTTTATAAGGAAGTAGCAGACGGTAAGACCTTTACCCGGATAAAGGAGCTTTCCGAAGGTGAGAGGGCATATGAGCTTGCCCGTATGACCTACGGAGCAGATGCAGATGAGATACATATCAGATCTGCCGAAAGAATGATACTTTCCGCACAGAAGGAAAAGAAATAAATATGAAGCAGTGTCCTGCGGGATGCTGCTTTTTTTCTTAGTGGCAATATTTTATCCTCGCATTATTTCTACAAAAACTGAATATAGTGTTCGGATAAAAATGCTCTCGGTAATAAAAAATAACAAAACTTTATTTGTGAATTGTTTGTTTTGCAACAAAAATAAGTTTAATAATTGTTAATAATTAGCATTTTCAAATTGTTATTATGATGATATAATACTAATTATAATAGTATAACTATTACTATATAATATTGAAAGGATGATTTTGATGAAGAAAAAAATCAGAAGACCCTCAGCGATTCTGGCAGTAATACTTTCTGTGCTTATGTTGCTCAGCGTTTTCCCTGTTGCATCATTCGCAAGATACGATAATGAGTATTATTATGCCGATGGCACAGACTTTGTCTCCGAAATTGCTTTTACAAGAAGCGGTTATTGGGATTCAACCTATATGAACGCATTAAAGAATAGGCTTTCCGATGCCGGATATAATCCTTGGGACAAGGATTTCAATGACGGATGCGGTACAAACTCCGACTATATTGCAGGTGGCTGGAAATACAGCAAGGATATCAGCAAAGCTCTCCGCGATGTTAAGTTCTGGGTATCTGACAGCGGTTCTGTTCCTCAGTACTATGATCTTTCCGTGAACGGAAAAACTGTAAGATATTATCTTGTCGGCGGTACATATGAACCCAATTCATCATCTTTCTCAGGTGGCGGCGTGGTCGATCTTAACGGCGGTGCAGGCGGAAAATACATTTATGCTTTTGTTACCCGCGATCCCAACGCAGGACCTCCCATTACTTATATTAAGGTAAATACAAATGGCGCAGACAGCGGCTACAACTCATGCACAAGTTTACAGGCTCCTTCTTCAAGAACAGATCTTAACAGCGGTGCAGGCGGAGATGACATATTTATGCATCTTACAAGTGCTACTACTGCTGTAAGCACTGCAAATCTTCAGAATGTCTATAATCTTGCTGTTAATATGATCCCCAATAGGGCAAATTATACTTCAGATACATACAGACCTCTTGAAACTGCATATAACAATGCAAAGCCTATTGTAGAGGCATATAACAACTACGGTGCAGGTATTTTTGATCAGGCGGCTATAAATACCGCTTATAACGATCTTTACAGTGCTGTTTACAACGCAGAAACAAATGTATATTTCAATGCGTCCAATAACGGTGGAACAACAACTGCAAGAGCCACAACTGTCAAGATCGGTCCTAATTCCACTTATGCTATGGATGTTTCCTCATTCACTGCAACAAAGGGAAATTGGAATTTCCTCGGCTGGAGCACTAATAAGGATGCAAAGAATGCTTCTACAGATAAAGTAACAGTAGGCTTTAATAACACTCTTTATGCAATCTTCGGTAAGGATGTTACAACAACCTTCAAATATCTTGCTTCTGACGGTACTGTTATTACCGAGACCGGCTACGGTACTATCTACAACACTGCTATTCAGGCTGATGTTACAGCTCCCGCAGCAAACAATGTTTCATTCAATAATGATGCTCTTGCTTTTGTAGGCTGGCGTGACGATGCAACTGCAGGTGCAGCTGAGTATACAGGTACAGTTCCCGTAAAGGACGGTATTACATATGTTTTCCGTGCTGTATATTCAACACCCTTAACAGTTTCATTTGACAATAACGGCGGTGAGACAGCAGCTCCTGCCGCAATGACAGGCACCAAGTATTATAATGCAAATGACACAGTTGTTGAAGGCTCTGCAGACTTTACTCTTCCTTCCGAAAAGCTTTCAAAGACAGGCTATGCCTTCCTTGGCTGGTCTGAGGATAAGGATGCTTCTTCAGCTGATTATGCTCCCGGTGAAAAGCTCAGCGGTGTAAAAGAAGATATAACTCTCTATGCCGTATGGTCACAGAACTCATATCCCGTTGTATTTAAAAACTTTGACGGAGAGATCCTTCAGGAAACTGATGTTCTCTACGGTGAGATGCCCGAATACACAGGCGAAGTACCCTTTAAGGCAGGTACTATTGATATAAAGTGGGTATTTGACGGCTGGACTCCTGCTTTCAGTGAGGTTACAGGTGCTCAGGAATATACCGCAACCTTCTATTCTGATATCGCTGATTATCTTGTTCAGTTTGTAAACGCTGACGGTACAGTTCTTCAGGAATCAATGGTTGATTACCTCGGAATGCCCGAATATCTCGGTGAAATTCCCGAAAAGGCAGCAGATGCACAGTATACATATACATTTGAAGGCTGGGATAAGGAATTTGCTGTAGTTGAAGGTGCACAGGTTTATACTGCTACTTATTCATCTGAATTGAATTCCTATTCAGTTAAATTCGTAAATGAAGACGGCACAGTTCTTCAGGAGGATGTTCTTTTATACGGCGAAACCCCTGTTTATGAAGGAAAGACACCTGAAAAAGAAGCTGATGCACAGTATAGCTACAAGTTTGATAAGTGGGATAATGAGATCAAGGCTGTAGAAGGCGATCAGGTTTATACAGCTACCTATCAGTCTACTGTCAGATCTTATGTGATCTCCTTTGTAAATTATGACGGCACTGTTCTTTATGAGG
Source organism: Clostridia bacterium (assembly GCA_017440965.1). Classification (GTDB taxonomy): domain Bacteria; phylum Bacillota; class Clostridia; order Oscillospirales; family Acutalibacteraceae; genus RUG806. The sequence goes on from JAFSGH010000021.1 coordinate 54,165, forward strand.
AGACACTTGCATACGGAAAACTGCCTGCATTCAAGGGTGATACACCTAAGAGACCTGAAGACCGTATGTATGAATATTCCTTCAGCGGCTGGACTCCCGAAATCGTTAATGTTACAGGCGAGGCTACATATGAAGCACAGTATGCAGCAAAGGCTAAGCAGGTAATAGTTACCTTCTTCAACTTTGACGGAAATGTGCTTGAATCCAAGTTTGTTGACTTTGACTCAGTTCCCGTATATACAGGAAAAGAGCCTGCAAAGAAGGCTACAGCTGAGTTTACATATGTATTCACAGGCTGGGATAAGGAGCTTGAAGCAGTAACAGAAAGAACTGATTATATTGCTCAGTTTGATGCAATAGTAAATGAATACACAGTAGTATTTGAAAACTATGACGGAACAGTTCTTCAGAGCGAGGTTCTTCCTTACGGCAGTGAAGTAAGCTATAAGGGAGAAACACCCGAAAGAGCTACCGACAATTATGTTTACCAATTCATCGGTTGGAATAAGACTGTTTCCAAGGTAACAGGCGATGTAACCTACACAGCTGTATTTGACAGAATGTCTGCAGCTTACACCGTTAAGTTCCTTAATGAAGACGGATCACTTCTTTACTCCGCAATATATGCCTACGGCGATACTCCCGTTTATGAAGGTCCTGAGCTTGTTAAGGCATATGATAACGGTTACCATTACGAATTCAGCGGCTGGAATAAGGAAATTGCAGCTGTAACAGAAAACACTGTATATGTAGCTGTTTATACAGCATCTGCTCATTCCTATGACAACGGTGTTGTAGTTGCTCCCTCTTGTACAGAAAACGGTTCTGTTACTTATACCTGCGAATGCGGTTATTCATATGTATCAGAGCTTATTTCTCTCGGTCACAGCTATGAATATACAATTGACGGCGAAACTGCATACAAGACCTGCACAAAGTGCGGTGACACTGTAGAAGTTTCTATGGAAGAGGCAAAGGAAGCTCTCGGTATTACCGAGGAATCTGCTAAGAACTGTAAGTATTGCGGAAAGTATCATTATAAGTATATCCATCCAGATCTCGGCTTCATTTCTTGTCTCATCTCCAGAATCTTCACATTCTTTGCAGAGCTTTTTGTAAAATAATTAATTAATAAAAAAGCACGGACTGAATAAAATTTGGGGGCTGTAAAAAAACAGTCTAAAAGAAAAAGGACTACAAACTTACCTGAGGAGGTAGGAATGTAGTCCTTTTTGTGATATAATTAACGTGCGAATGAAAACTAATATCACAAGAAAATATAATACACCATATCAATTAAA
>JAFSGH010000040.1 GCA_017440965.1 Clostridia bacterium
AAAAAAGAGCTAACAGACTTTGTAACAAAAATCTGTTAGCTCTTTATTTATGAATAATCTGAAATTGTTGTCAAAACGTTGTCACGAGGCTTTTTCAAACCTCAAAAACCCAGTGTTTATGCGGGTTTTCAGCGTTTTTGGTATTATTCCCACTCTATTGTTCCTGTGGGCTTGGGGGTTATGTCGTAGAGGACTCTGTTTATGCCGGGGACTTCGTTTGTGATTCTTGCTGTTATTTTGTGAAGTACGGAGTAGGGGAGTTCTTCTATTGTTGCGGTCATTGCGTCTGTTGTATTGACTGCTCTTATGATTGCGGGCCAGCCTTCATAGCGGCTGTCGTCCTTTACGCCTACGCTCTTCATATCGGGAACAACAACAAAATACTGCCATACCTTGCCTGCAAGACCTGCTTTATCGAATTCCTCGCGGAGAATTGCATCAGCTTCTCTGAGTGCATGGAGTCTGTCGCGGGTGATCGCGCCGAGGCATCTTACGCCGAGGCCGGGGCCGGGGAACGGCTGACGGTAAACCATTTCGTGGGGAAGTCCGAGAGCTTCGCCGACAACTCTTACTTCATCCTTGAAAAGCAACTTGATAGGCTCAACGAGAGACATTTCCATATCCTCGGGGAGACCGCCTACATTGTGATGGGATTTTACAGCCTTTTTGCCTTCAGCCTGCTTGATGCTTTCGAGAATATCGGGATAGATAGTTCCCTGAGCAAGGAAGGATATTCCGTCAAGCTTTGCGGATTCCTCATCGAAAACATTTATGAATTCTGCACCGATAATTTTTCTTTTCTGCTCGGGATCTGAAACATTTTCGAGCTTACCGAGAAAACGGTCTGTAGCGTCTACATAAACGAGATTTGCATCAAGTCTGTTTCTGAAAACCTCGATAACATTTTCGCTTTCGCCCTTACGCATAAGTCCGTGATTGACATGAACGCAGACGAGCTGCTTGCCTATAGCTTTTATAAGAAGAGCTGCAACGACAGATGAATCAACACCGCCTGAAAGAGCGAGAAGAACCTTTTTATCGCCGACCTGCTCTCTGACAGCCTTTATCTGTTCATCAATGAAAGCCTCAGCCAGCTCTTTTGTTGTTATACGAGCCATTGTGTCCGGTCTTTTGTTTGAATCCATAAATATAATCCTCCTTAATTACGAATAATATCCGAAAAACGGGCAACAGAGTTCGTCACCCGTTTACAGTTTTTTAGTTTGTATAGTTGTCGAAATAGCCCTGAACGAGAACTACGGGAGTACCCTTATCGCCTGAGCCGCTTGTAAGGTCACAAAGAGAACCGATGAGATCTGTGAGCTGACGGGGAGTTGTACCCTGAGAAGCCATATTACCGACAAGATTTTCACCCTTTGCCTTGATGGATGCGGAAATTGCCTCTCTGAGTTCTTCACCTGAAAGATCCTTGAAGTCATTGTCAGCAAGGTATTTAAGCTTTATCTCATTGGGAGTGCCGATAAGACCGTCTGTGAATGCAGGGGATACAACGGGATCTGCAAGCTCCCATATTTTTCCCTGGGGATCCTTGAATGCACCGTCGCCGTATACCATAACCTCTACATGCTTGCCTGTTGCATCAAAGATCTTCTTCTGGATATCAAGAACAAGCTCCTTGCACTCCTTGGGGAAGAGCTTTATTGTGTCTTCTGTGGATTTGTTTGAGCCAAGAAGACCGTACTTTGCATTATAGCCTCCACGCTTGCCGGGAGCGGTAAGTATATCATCAAGACCGACTGCTACTTTTGCACCTGCAGCCTTGAGAATTCTCTTGGTTCTCTGTCTTGTGTGAATATCGCAGGTAAGAACGCAGTCTGTGTAATCAAGAATAGTCTTTGCCTGATTTGCAAAGATTATCTCTACCTCAGCACCGCTTTCTCTGATGAGCTCTGCGTAATAATCAACATAATCAACACCTGTGAAGGGATGAAGGTTTGTGCCGAAAAGCTCTCTGTATTTTTCAAGCGTAAGAACATCCGAATAGGGATTTACACCTGCTTCATCTATTTTATCAAGGCTTACAAGTTCGTTACCGACTTCATCTGAGGGATAGGAGAGCATAAGAACAACTTTTTTTGCACCCTTTGCAATACCTCTGAGGCAGATCGCAAAGCGGTTTCTTGAAAGAATCGGGAAGATAACACCGATAGTGCCGCCGCCGAGCTTTGCTTTTACATCCTCAGCAATATCGTCAACTGATGCATAGTTTCCCTGTGCACGGGCAACGATAGATTCTGTAATAGCGATTACATCACGGTCGCGCAGAGAAAATCCTTCTGCTTCAGCAGCCTCCAGAACACTGTCAGATACTATTTTCGCAAGGTCATCACCTTCGCGGATGATAGGACAGCGAATTCCTCTTGATACCGTGCCGACTTTTCTGATGTTTGTTTCCATAATTTGTTGTTCCTTTCGTATGGATCCCGAAGGATCCGGAATTTGTCACAAAAAATAATACATAATATTATATCGCAACAAGCAGATAAAAGCAATATTTTTTTATTATAAAAAAACAATAAATTCAATTGACCGCTGATCCGTTGGTTGGGGAAAAGGCTCAACTGAATTACATCTTTGTTATAAAACTTTTTGTATGTTTTTGTCAATGTTATTATGCCAAAAAGTTAAGAGTTTTTTGAAAAAATTTTTGTATGAGAAAAACAAAAAACACAATATATAGTGTCTTAATGCCTGATTTGTATAAAAAACATCTTTTTGTTGTCTTTGATATATTGATTGACATATATAAATGCTGAATGATATAATCGAAAAAAACAGAAGGAGAAAAAATATGGATCACATAACAACAGACAAGGCGCCAAAGGCGATAGGTCCCTATTCTCAGGCAATTAAAATCGGAAATCTGCTTTATTCCTCAGGACAGATACCTCTTTCTCCGGAAAGCGGCGATATAGTCGGAGAGAATATATCGGAGCAGACGGAAAGGGTTTGTCTTAATCTTGAGGCGGTTTTGAAGGAAGCGGGTGCGGATTTTTCAAATGTGGTAAAGACAACCTGTTTTCTTGCTGATATGGCAGATTTTGCTGCCTTTAATGAGGTCTATGCAAAATACTTTATTTCGAAGCCGGCAAGAAGCTGTGTTGCCGTAAAGACACTTCCTAAAAATGCTTTGGTTGAAATAGAGGTTATAGCTCAGTTATAAAAAGTGTGCTGCTTTACCTGTTTTTTTGGATTGCGGTTGATAAAAAACTGTTTTTGTATGAGCAGAAGTCAAAGTACAGAGAGTAATTTTCTGTAAATAAAGCACTTTCCCCGTGCCTTTCGGTACGGGGAAATTTTTATCAGGGGGTATTAGCTTTGAGGGGAATGCGAAGGGTTACCTTGAACAGATCTCCGTCTATTGTAATATCAAGCTCACTCCCGATGATCTTTGCAAGACTGTTTGCTATTGAAAGACCGAGTCCTGAGCCTTCCGTGTTTCTTGAAGTGTCGCCTCTTACAAATCGTTCGGTCAGAGATTCAGGGGTAATATTCAGCTTTTCTCTTGATATGTTTCTGAATGAAATCACTGCGGAATTATCGGTTTTTTCAAGAGAAAGATAAACTCTTGTGCCGGGCATTGAGTATTTGCAGATGTTACTCATAAGGTTATCGATGATTCTCCAGAGAAGGCGTCCGTCAGTTGAAACTGTGATTGCTTCATCCGGAATCTCAGCTACAAGAAGAAGCTTTTTTTCTTCAAGTCTTTCAATATATTCGCCGCTTGTCTGCAGGAGAATAACATTGAGTGCGGTGTTTTCAAAGTGTACTTCAATATTTCCCGTTGCCGCCTTTGACGCTTCAACAATATCAATGGCAAGCTTTTTTAACCTTTGAGACTGTCGGTCTATTACTTCAATATATTCGTTAGCCTTAGGATTATCTATTTCTTCCTTTTTCAGAAGATCAACATAATTCACAATTGAAGTAAGAGGAGTTTTTAAGTCATGGGAGACATTTGTAATAAGCTCTGTTTTGAGGCTCTCGCTTTTCATTCTTTCCTCAACGGCAGAATTTACTGCATCGTTTATACTGTTAAGGTATTCTGCGTGCTTTTTTATCGGTCCGAACAAAAGCGGATTTCTGATCCTGTACTCAATATCGCCTTTTGATATAGCTTTTGCACCGCTGTGAACAGCTGTAAGTGTAATAAGCAGTAACAAAACTACAGGCAGCTCTAAAGCTCTTAAAATGAAAAGTATGGCACTGACCTCGTGATAATCGGGATTGAATGTGAATAAGAGTATTATTTCACAAACAGTGATGAATACAAAAAGGACGATTGCCAATGCAATGACAAGCTTTGAGCCTGTGGCTTCATTCATCACTGCAGCTGCACTTTTTACAGCGGTAAAGAGCTTATATGTAACTGTGTTTTTTTTGAGTGTTGCCGTTCTGAGCCTTACGGTCATTGTATATAAAAGACCTATCAGAAGCAGTGCCCAGCCGATAAAACCGAGAACGACAAACAGCTCGTCTGAGGTGGATATTATTGCCAGACAGCCGACAGCACCTGCGGCAGTTAACAGAAGATAGAGATCAAACGGTATTCTGTGAAGTCCTCTTGCAACCGGCTCATCTCTTCCGGGAATATATCCTGCCGACCAGAATATAAAGACAAATGAAAGAATGAACAGCAGAAAATCAAGTACGGTTATTGCAATTATATTGTCCATATATATGATGCCGATATCTATCAGCTGTTCGGCATATCTGTAAATATCCTTGACCGAAGAGTTATACGGAACAAAAACCTCTACCTTTAATTGCACGCGGCTTTTCTGATAGTAGGACAGCTCTTTTGATGTGTCTGATGAGTTTTCGAGAATTAGAGAAGAAAGAGAAAGTCTGCTTTCAAATTCCTCAGGATAAAAGGAGCCGTTATAGGTATATGTTATGTCTGCTGTTTTGCCGTTACAATAGAGCTTTGTTGAGAAGCTTTTTGTCGGAACTGTGTCATCAGTAACATTAAATGACTGAGAAATGAAATAACCGTATTCATAATCCTCGTTATCGCCTACTGTATAGTCCTCCTGCCAGAAGCTTATTTCCGATATATTATGTGAAAGACCTTTTGCGATATCCTTGCAATATTGGTATATCTTGAAATCCAAGGGAGCCTTGTGATAATAATATATCTTTGTGATATTATCTGAATTTATGTTAGTTACATTTGATTCCTCGCACTGATATTTTGTGGTGTCCGCAGGAGGAAGAGGTATTATATCTGAAATATCATCTTTTGTTTCCGTGACTGTTTCCTCTTTTGCAGTCATTGACTCATCCTCTGCGGGCTCGCTTGTTTCAGGCTGTTGCACCTCGTTATTAAGCGTAGTCGGTGCACCGTTATATGAAGGGGCTGTTACGGCAGTTACTTTTTCGGAGTCGCTTTGCTGGAACCATTCAGAGCTGTACACCGTATTTGTTGCAAAGGTTGAAGAAAAGGAAATGCAACGGTCTGTTATGATATGCTCATTTTTTAACAGGATATTGCCTTGCTCATCCGTTATACGGAAAATTATATTTGAATTGTTCGCAGAATATTTTGAACGGTAAAGCTCTAATTCTGATGAGTTGTAATTTCTGTACGCCTCATTATTTGACTGCATATCCTCTGCAATACTAAGATATCTCATCAGATCACTTGCCGTATAATCGTAAAGATAAGAATAAACCTTTTGCTGAAGAAGGTCACGGCCTGCATAATAAAGGTTTTCATCCATTATAAGAAAGGTTCCTGCTATGTTTGCTACAATAGCAACAGAAAGAAACAGAATGAGGATTCCTGCTATGAACTTTGAAAACCGTGAACGGCGGAATCTCCACATAAGCCTCACCTCGAAGTGTCGTCAATCTTATATCCCTGTCCCCATACAACCTTTATATATCTCGGCTGATTGGGGTTAATTTCAATCTTTTCTCTTAAGTGGCGTATATGTACAGCAACCGTAGCATCGGCTCCGTATGGCTCATCCTTCCAGACATTTCGATAAATATCGGTAGGGGAATAGACCTTGCCGGGATTCTGAGCAAGAAGCTTCAGTATTTCATATTCCTTAGGAGTCAGATTGACCTCCTTGCTGTCTACATATACAGATTTTGCATTATCGTCAATTGCAATTCCTGCAATGCTTATGGTCGAATCGGTAAAGCTGCCACCGCCGAGCTTTGTGTATCGGCGTATCTGTGAACGCACGCGTGCCAACAGCTCAACCGGATTGAACGGCTTTGTTATATAATCGTCTGCGCCGAGATTAAGTCCGAGAATTATATCGTTATCCTCACTTTTAGCTGTTGTGAAAATTACGGGAGTGTTATATTTTTCACGGATCTTCATCAAAGCGGAAAGACCGTCAAGCTCAGGCATCATTATATCCATCAGGATAAGATGTACCTCATTATTTTCAATTATATCAATAGCTTCCTTGCCGTTGAAGGCTTCAAGCACATTATAACCGTCTGAGGTCAGGTATATCTTCAGGGCGGAAACTATATCTCTTTCATCATCACAAACAAGTACGGTATACATAACTATCCTCACTTTCTTATCGTGATTAAATTATTGCATAAATAATATTAACAAACAACTGCGATATTCATTAAGATTTTCTTAAGAATGTCAGCTTTTTATTATTTTTCCGCGTACTGAAACAAATGAAACCTCGATATCATCATCAAAAAGAATGATATCTTCATCATAGCCTTCTGCAATTTTACCTTTTATTTTGTCTGCTCCTATGACGGAAAGGGGAGTAAGGCTCGCCATTTTAACTGCATCAACAAGCGGAATTCCTGCAACTTTATACATATTTCTTACAAGAATATTACTTGTAGCGACACTTCCTGCAAGGCAGGAACGGTCGCTGAGCTTCATTACATTGTCCTCATATACAACCTCAAGACCGTTCTCCTGGAGAATGACTGTGCCTTCCTCCATATCAAGTGCCGAATATTCAAGTCCGTCGCTTATGGCGTAAGCCTTGTCTGCACCTTTTGCCTTGTAAATGAGCTTCAGCACACCGTAGGGCAGATGGCGGAGATCAGCAATAAACTGTGTTGTATATCCGTCAAGGGAAAGACCTGCTTCAACCACACCGGCGTGACGGAAAATACCTATCTTTCTCATGCCGGAGCAGGCTGAATAAATATGAGTCACATCACTGTAGCCGTATTCAAGAGCCCTTTCTATATCGGAATAGTCACCGTCAGAATGTGCAACGGAAGCAACGATCCCTCTTTTTTTTGCCTCTTCGCCTACGATATGTCCGTTTTCAATTTCGGGAGCCGCACCGATTATTTTTATGATATCGGAGCTGTCCAGTAATTCCGTTACATTTTCTCTTGTGGGTACAAGAATATTATCGGGACTCTGAGCACCCTTCATTTTCATGGAGATAAAGGGACCTTCAAGATGAACTCCGAGAATATTGGAATCGGTACAGAGCTTTTGTGCTTCTTCTATATTTTTTATCACCTTTTTAAGCTGTGCAACGGGAGCTGCAAGGGTGGTCGGAAGAATAGAGGTTGTTCCTCTTAATGCGTGAGCTGTACACATTTTTACAACATCTTCAGCACTTCCCATTGCAGAATAACCGCCGCCGCCGTGAACATGAATGTCTGCAAAGCCGGGGGAGAGATATCTTCCGCCGCAATCTATGACCTTCGTTATACCGTCAGGGACGGTATCTGTTATGGCTATGATCTTTCCGTTATCGGTAACAACATATTTGTTCTCAATTATGCTTTCGGGGGTGATGATTTTTGCGTTTTTATACAATCTCATAGAATTGACCTCACTTTCTGTAATTGATTTTATCAAAATACTCTATAAAGTTCAATAAAAATATAAATTTACTATGGAAATATTATTTTCTTTGTGATAGAATATATCAGAATTATTCTCAAAAGGAAGGAATTGTTTATGAGTACAGAAAAAAAAGTAAGAATTGGTGCTGTAGGCATCAGCGGAAGAGGCTCGGGAATGCTTGATCTTCTGCTTGCCGTTCCCGGAGTTGTTTGTCCTGCAGTATGTGATAAATATGAAGACAGGGCTGCTAACGGAATTGAGATAGTCAAGAATTCCGAGAATTATGACGGATATGAAGTAAGATCGTATCTTGATTATGAAGAGATGCTTAAGAATGAGCAGCTTGATGCTCTTGTTGTTTTTACTACATGGATCACTCATTCAAAGATTGCAATTGCAGGTATGAATGCAGGTCTTAATGTTGCAATGGAGGTCGGCGGTGCCGCTTCGATTGAGGAATGCTGGGAGCTTGTAAGAACAAGTGAAAGAACAGGTAAATTCTGTATGCTTCTTGAAAACTGCTGCTATGACAGAAATGAAATGGCTGTTTTCAATATGGTAAAGCAGGGACTTTTCGGTGAGATAATCCACTGTGAGGGCGGTTACAGACATGACCTTCGCGATGAGATCTGTCTTGGAAGAGAAAACCGCCACGGCAGACTCTTTAATTTCCAGAACAGAAACGGTGAGCTTTATCCTACACATCAGTTAGGACCTATCTCCAAGGTTCTCGGTATAAACAGAGGAAACCGCTTCCTTTCACTTGTTTCAATGTCCAGTAAGTCCAAGGGGCTTAATCAGTGGATAAAGGATAATAAGGGTGAGGATTATGATATTTACGGATATGACTTTGCCTGCGGTGATGTTGTTACAACTATCATAAAATGTGCTCACGGTGAGACGATTACTCTTACTCACGACTGTTGTCTTCCCCGTCCTTATACAAGAAACTATCTTGTGCAGGGAACAAAGGGTATCTTCTCTGATATTGACGATGCGGCAGCCTGTGCTATCGACGGTGTTACCGAAACCACACACGATTGGACAAAGTTTGAAACCATCAGAGAAAAGTACGACCATCCACTCTGGGCTCAGTATGAAAAGGCCGGCGTCAAGGCAGGACACGGCGGTATGGACTATCTTGTTCTTTCCGCATTCGTTGAAGCCTGTATGCACGGCTCACAGCCTCCCATTGATGTATATGATACTGCTGCATGGATGGCTATTACCTGCCTTTCAGAGCAGAGTGTAGCAATGGGCGGACTTCCCGTACCCGTGCCGGATTTCACAAACGGTATGTGGATCGACCGTGAGCCCTACAGACGCGGTGTTTACTGTCTTGAAGAGGTATGTAATGACTTCTTTACCGACGAGGAGGAATAATATATGAGCTTTTATATCGGTATTGACGGCGGCGGAACAAAAACTCAGTATGCTCTTTTCAATGAGAAAAAGGAAATGCTTTCAACCGTAAAAACTACGGGAAGCAATCACGAGAATCTTGAGGGTGCCATTCCTGAGGCTGCAGGAATCATAATGGGCGGTATCAATGACCTTCTCAATGAAAATAAGCTTGCTCTTTCTGATATCACACATATTCTTATGGCGCTTGCAGGTATAGATCATCAGTATCAGTGCGATGAAATGACAGAGGAGCTTAAAAAGCTCGGTCTTAATGTTCCATTCTCGATATATAATGACGGCTTTATCGTAGTTAAGGCAGGACTTACGGGAAAAGCAGGTATCGGCTATAACTGCGGTACGGGCACCTGCTGTAATTCTGTCGGCTCTGACGGAAAGCTTCTTCAGGTAGGCGGCTTCGGAGAGCTTTCAGGTGATGTCGGCGGCGGACACTGGATCGCAAGACAGACCTTCGGAAAGCTTTATGATGATATCTGTCTTAAGATCAAGCACACGGAAATGACAGATAAGATCGTTGAAAAATTCGGAATTACTCCCGACCGTGACGGTGTGCTGTCTCTTATAGCTCCTATGGAGGAGGAAGGCGACGAAATCGTCAGAGATATGCTTGATATATTCTTTGAGGCTCTTAACAACGGTGATGCTGCTGCTACTGAAATAGCAGATGTTATGGCTGAAAGAGGTGCACAGTTTATTTGTGCTCATATAAGAAATCAGGTTTTTGACGGAGATGTCATTCAGGTCGTGCTTTCAGGCTCAATGCACTGTAAGCTTCCTTCGGATGTTTATGTAAATAAGCTTATTGAAAGAACAAAGGAAATAAGCGGTAAGAATCTTGAATTTATAAAGCTTTCTGTTGCTCCCGTAATGGGCTGTATCAACTGGATGCTTGAGGAATAATTGAGAGGAGAAAAGTTATGAAAGAAATCAATGTAACCGTTATCGGCTCAGGCAGTACATATTGCCCCGAGCTTGTAGACGGATTTTTACAGAGACAGGACTCACTTAAGCTTAAGCGTCTTGTTCTTATGGATATCGATGACAGAAAAAGAAATATCGTAGGCTCACTTTGTGAGAGAATGATAAAGGCAGCGGGAATGGATACTGAGGTCGTTATGACTGATAATCTTGATGATGCACTTCCCGGAGCAGATTTTGTTGTAACTCAGATAAGAGTAGGAAAGCTTCCTTGCCGTTATCTTGACGAGTCAATTCCCGTAAAGTACGGACTTATCGGTCAGGAAACAACAGGTATCGGCGGTTTCTTCAAGGCATTAAGAACGATTCCCGTGATCGGAAATATCTGTAAAAAGATCGAAGAGCTCTGTCCCGATGCTTGGCTTATCAACTTTACCAATCCTTCAGGTATTATTACAGACTTTGTGCTTAACAATACAAATGTAAAGTGCATCGGTCTTTGCAATGTTCCTATTGATATGATCGACGATGTAAAAGAGGCTGTAGGCGAGGATGCTGATGTTACATATCTCGGTCTTAACCATCTCAGCTGGATCACTTCAGTTATGAAGGACGGCGAGGAGATGCTTTATAAGCTCTTTGATGAAGGCTTTGCTCCCAAGGTTATGGCAAATATCGTTGATGACGGCTTTGATACCGACTGTCTTCGTGCCTGCGGCGGATGGCCCTCATCCTATCTTCAGTATTATTATAACCGTGAGGATAAGCTCAAGCACCTCAGAGAGGATAAAAAGAGCCGTGCTCAGGTATGTATGGATATTGAAGAGCAGCTTCTTAAAATGTATCAGGATGAAGAGCTTTGCATAAAGCCTGCTCTTCTTGATAAGCGCGGCGGACATAAGTATTCACTTGCCGCCTGCTCTCTTATAGATTCTATTGCAAACGATAAGAATGATGTACATGTTGTAAATGTTCTCAATAACGGAACGCTTCCTTTTATGAAGGATGATGATGTTGTTGAGGTTGCGGCTCGTATAGGTGCAGACGGTGCAAAACCCGTGCCCGTAAGAAAGACATGGAACCGTCATATAGAAGGTCTTATGACTGTTGTCAAGACTTATGAGAAATACACTGTTGAAGCAGGTATGAACGGTGATGACAGAGCAGCTTATAATGCAATGATGGTGCATCCTCTTATCGGTGACTTCAAAAAGGCAAGAGATTGCTATGAGGAGATGAAGGATGCTCACAGAGAGTTTCTTCCCCAGTTCCTCGGAAAATAAATATTAACGCCTATCCGTCCGTTTTTCGGGCGGACAGGTGCTTTTTTTCAATATATAGTTTAGGAGAAGAGAGATGAAAAATTATTCACTTAAAACAAAGGCAGTTCCTCAGAAAATAAGAACTCTTTTTGATACCTCTTCAGGACTTCCGTCCGCAAATATAACGGCTCTTTGTTACGGCAGTAACGGTACTTTATATGTGGGCACAAATAACGGTCTTGCATATTTTAACGGTACGGGCTTTGATGTGGTAGACGGTGTCTCAGGCTGTGTCGGTGCAGTTTTTTACGATAAAAACGGAACTTTATTTGCAGGTGCGGAAGAAAATGTATATTCTGTAGTTGACAACAAAATTATCGGAAAGCAGACATTTTCTTCAAAGGTAGTAGATATAAAGGCTGACGATACAGGAAAAATATGGCTTGCTACGGTCAAGGAATGCTTTTATTATGATACAGACAGATTTTTAAGACTTCAGGGCTTTGATTTTGAAAACACGCATTGTATGACCGCTTACGGTGACAGAGAGGTTTTTGCCGCTTGTGATAAGGCTCTTCTCGTGCTTCACGGTAAAAGACCGAGATGGAGCACTCTTATGCCCGGTATCAGCAATGCCCCGAGAAATATAAGAACTCTTGCAAGTGATTCTCTCGGTTATGTATGGGTAGGAACAGACTCAGGCGTGTATCTTTATGATGGAAGAAGTGAATGGGTGAAGCCTGATGAACTGGATTTCTTCCCGAAGTGTGCAATAAATAAAATAGTTTTCGGTACAGACGGAACCGTATATTTTGCAACTGAAATAGGTGTTTATGTCGTAAGCGGTGCAAAGACGAGATTCCTCGGAAAAGGCAGATATATTCCCTCTGACAGAGCAGTTGATGTGGCTGTCAGAAGCGATAACGGTGAGTATTGGATAGCTACCGATAACGGACTTTCCCGCATTGAGCTTAAGGAAATGACTCTTTCCGAAAAGGAAGCGTATTTTGACGGTATTATGAAGCATTATAACCGTGAAGATTTTTACACCGATGTGGTTGTTAAAAATTATATGGATCCTTTGGAAAGCGGAACTCCCTGCATCACAGATAATGACGGACTCTGGTCTGCATTATATGTAGGCGCTTTATGCTTTAAGTATGCTGTAACCAAGGATGAAGAAATAAGAGAAAGAACCGTAAAAGCAATGAGGGCACTCGTAAAGCTTCAGACTATGACGGGTATTTCAGGCTTTCCCGCCCGTGCTTACCGCCGCCCCGGAGAGGACGGCTTCGGTAACGGTGATCCCGAATGGCATCTGACAAAGGATGAAAAAGGGGAGCTTGAATGGAAGGGTGAGACCTCCTCCGATGAGCTTGTAGGACATTATTTTGCTGCTGCCTATTTCTGTGACCTTGTTGCAAATGAAGAGGAAAAGAAAGAGGTTGCAGATGCTGTAAAAACTGTAACAGAGCATCTGATCGCTAATAATTTTACTCTTTGCGATACAGACGGTCTTCCCACCACATGGGCTCATTTCGGACCTGAGGCACTTAACGGAAATGAAATGTGGTGCTGGGAAAAGGGTATAAATTCTCTTGAATTAATGGCATTTATGAGAATTACTGAGCATATTACCGGTGAAAAGAGATACGGTGATATAGCAGATGAACTTCTTAAAAAACATCATTACGGAATGAATCTTCTTACCTACAAGAGATATGACAGCTATGCTAATCATATTGACGATCTTCTCGGTATATTATCCGTTTTACCCTTATGGGACTACGAGAAGAATGAGGCAATGAAAAAATATCTTCTTCTTGCTCTTCGCCGTCAGTTTGAATATGAAAAGATAGAGGCAAACCCCATATACAATTTCATCTATGCATATTTTACCGGTGCACATGCAGATATCGAAAGTGCAATTGAAACACTTGAGGATCATCCTCTTGATATGTTTGAATACAAAACCGATAACTCGATCCGTCCCGATGTTGAAATTAACTACGGCCCCGTAGAGTTTGGTGACGGTCCTCAGGCATTAAAGGCACTTGCTGCCGACGAAAGAGGTCTCGGAAGACTCTCTTATGAGGCCTTCAATCTCAATAAAGGTAATGACATAAGCTACGCTCCGCCCTCAGAATGGCTCCTCGGCTATTGGCTCGGTGTTTATTACGGTATAATTGAAGAATAATGAAAAAACTGTAAGTTGCATAGTCGCAACTTACAGTTTTTTGTATATTGATTACAATTATCTGACAGTAATTTCTCCCGTGATTTCTGAATTCACAAAACGATTCCCGTTTTTGTCTGTTTTAATTTCAACGATGATTTCGCCCCATTTTGTTTTCATTGAGCCCTTGACATTTTTAAGTTCAGGGATATGAGCCGGTTCTATGATTATTTCCTCATAGCCTGCTTTGTCATTGAATCTTTTGATGCCCAGTATTTCAGAGAAAAAGTATTCAATGACAGCACCGAACATAGGATGACATCTTGAATCACAGCCGTCCCAGTTTTCCCAGAGTGTAGTAGCACCGTGCTTTTTCATATTATAGAAGGATGCCTCTTCTTCATTGATAAGAAGCTTGTATGCGATATCACCTCTGTCGAGAGTAAACAGCATTCTTATGAGCAGATCCGTTCCGAAAATACCTGTGTCAAAGGTGCCGAGCTTTTCGTATTTATCAATAAGATTTCTCTTTGTTGTTTCATTTCCGAGACCTATGTCAAGTGCGAATGCGTCAGCTCCCTGAACACCGTTGCAGAAGCTTGCGGTATCCTCATTATAATAGTGCTTTATGATCGCATTTTTGCTGTCCTCTGCAAGCTTATTATAAAATGCCTTATCATCCTCGAAGCCTAAAACTTCAGCGGTTTCAGCTGTCATCTCTGCACATTTTGCAAGGAAATATGTGTTGACGAAGGCTTCGGGGATAGTGACCTTGTTATGAGGAGGACACCAGTCGCCGAGACACCAGCCGCCCTTTTCCTCGCTTGTAACAATTCCGTCCTCACAGTGATTTACCATATATTTAAGGTAAGCCTTCATTGATTCATAGGATTCCTCAAGAACGGTTTTGTCATTATAGAATTTATAATAGCGGTAGGGAACGATTACGGCAGCACCGCCCCAGCCTCCGGGACCTCCGCCTCCTCCGTAGAAGGGAGCCGTATGCTGAACATGACCGCCTGCCTTATCCTGACAGTCTCTTATATCAGCCATCCATTTTTTGTACATCTGACGGGCATCAAAGACGCTCATTACTGCACCGCAGGTAAGCTGTCCGTCGCCTGTATAGCCGAGTCTTTCTCTGTGGGGACAGTCGGAGGGAATACAGCCGTGAATATTAGCGTTCTGAGTCTTTACATATGCATCAAATATCCACTGAAGTGTCTCGTTGTCACAAGAAAAATCGGAAATCTTATCAAGGTCAGTCTGAATAACTCTGTATTCGGTAAGGTGGCATATTCCCGTTACTTCAATATATCTTGCTGCGTGCCAGGTGAAGTGCGGATGAAAATCCCGGCCTTTTGCACGCATATCATATATAAACTGATCTCTCTGCATTCTTGATGTTCCGCCGGTATAGTGGAACTGAAGGCTTCCGTCGGCATTCAGCTCATCGGCATAACGAAGCACGGCTCGTTCATTGTTTCTTGCATGCTCTTCAAACTGAAGTACTGCATAGCCTGCCGCTAATTCACCGATATCATATATCTTCATATCGCCGAATTCGTAGATAAGCTTCGGCTCAAGAGTTCTTATGACCTTATCGGAAGGGAAGAAGCATTCCTCTAAAACAGTATCAGGTGCAGTTCTACTTCTGAGTATTCCCATGCTGAATCATCAAAATCAGAGATCTTCCAGTTCTCGGGATAAAGCCTTGCATCATGATATTCACCGTAGTAAAGGCTTGTTTCAAGAATATAGCTCTTTCTGAATTTTGTATTCTCAGAGGAGGAATTTATAAAAGTAATGTTTCCGTTTGTGTCGGTAAGCTTTATTGAAAATACAAGGGTGTTATCTCCCCAATAGGGCATACCCTCGTTGGGACTTTCGTGCTGACCGTACCATCCTGCACCTATATGTACGCCGAGAATGTTATTATCCTTGATTGAAGATGTTATATTATACTTATAATAATAGATTCTGTGCGAGAGAGTATCGTATATCGGCATATGAATACCTGAAAGATCTCTCTTTTCGTAGTCTGTCATCGCAGGAATGAAATGCTCGTCGGATACCTTTTCTCCGTTTATAAAAGCTTCAAAATAACCGAGTGCCGTAATGTAAAGAACAGCCTCTTTTATATTGTCGGCGGTGAATGCAGTCCTTGTAAGAACTGCATCCATACCGGGATATGTAAGCCAAGTTGAATTGTTAAAAACCTCAGAACTCATAGTTTTATCCTTTCGTAGGAATTATTGTGAAGCTGAACTCCATAACCTTATCAGCATTAAGTCTGAATTCCTCTCTTGTGTCGGGACCGCAGCTTGATGAGCCGATACCTCTTGTAAAGCCGTCAACCGTAAGGTATGTTGTGTTCATATCCTTTACATCCTCCTGATGCTCTGCTTTATTGATAGCAGACTGTG
Organism: Clostridia bacterium; assembly: GCA_017440965.1. Classification (GTDB taxonomy): domain Bacteria; phylum Bacillota; class Clostridia; order Oscillospirales; family Acutalibacteraceae; genus RUG806. The sequence continues at coordinate 16,033 of JAFSGH010000040.1, forward strand.
AGGTGTGATGGACACTGAAATTAAAGGGAGCATCGCCGTAAAGGGCAACTGTATTTTCACCGTCGGAAAGCTTCAGCCAGCGGGTGTCGCAGTGCATTCCGTTTTCCTGGGGGAATACATAAGGCTCGTACATATCCTTTATCTTAGCACTGTAAATTCCTACAGGTGACTGTGCCTTGAAATCAGGCATGTTTTCAGCCTCACCTCTTCCGAAATACTGAGCAGTATCAAATGAACGGTCAAGCTCAAGTGTTACGCCGAAGCGGGGAATATCAGAAACTGCTTCGGGATTTATCTTTCTTAATGCAGTTTTTATTTCCATTGCACCGAGAGAAGAGATCACATATTTGATAAACCAGCTGTACATTGCCTTTCTCTTGTATTTCATTGAATAAAGCACATCAATTTCAATTTCGCCGTCTTCAATGGATGCTGAGAAATGCTCGAGATTCTTTTTAAGCTTATTAAGACCGCCCTCAGCCCACTTATCACGCATTCTTGCATCGTTATCGATAAGTGCTCTGTAAAGATTGAGATTTATACCGCGGCCTTCGGCAGGAGAAGTGTTTAGAAGCTCTTTTCCGTTTACGGTATAAGAGGTCAGTTCACCGGTATTGCCGTCAAAAACAGCCTTGCCGTTATCGTAAATAACTGTAAGGATACCGTTTTCGGATTCAGCAGAAATACGGCTACCTATCTCGATATCATATTCACAGTCAGATACAGCAAGCTCAATCTGTTCAACTGCGATCTCAAGACCTGTTTCTTTGTCGGTATAAGTGAAATTGATATAGCAGTCTGCACCTTCCTTGATCTTTACATCGGAAAGGGTAATTTCTGATGTTTTCATAGCATCGATATCAAGCTCAATTTCACCGTTCTTTTCCGTGATACCGTTTATCTGATAATCATACCTTATTGCGATATATGAGGAATTGCGGAAACGGTTTGTGTTTGTAAATGCGAATACTCCGTCCCCTTTATACTCGGCACGAACAGGTCTGTAAACTACCTTCATGCATTTAGCACCCGTATGGAGTCTTCTGTCTGCATACATAAGACCGTCAACGCAGAAATGACCGTCGTGCTGCTTTTCGCCGTGATCTCCGCCGTAGGTATACTTATATTTGTATTTATCGCTGCCGTCGTGATAAACTGCGTGATCTGCCCATTCCCAGATGCATCCGCCCATAGAATTATCCCATTTATAGAATAAATCCCAATATTCTTCAAGATTGCCGGGGCCGACACCCATTGCGTGAGCATATTCGCAGAGATAGAAGGGATACTTTGAATATTCCCTGCAAAGATAACTCTTGTCATCGTAATGTCTTATTCTTTTGCCCTTTATCATATTTTCAATTTCTTCAGTAGATGTATACATTTCGGAAATAACATCATAATGGAAACGCTTTGTTCTTACGACGCCCTCATAATGCACGGGAATCGGAGTGCCTGTGGATTTGAGGAACTGATAGCACTTATCGTGACACTTATATCCGCCTGCCTCATTGCCGAGAGACCACATAATGATCGAAGGATGGTTTCTGTCTCTGTAATACATTCTTTTTACTCTGTCAACATAATGCTTTGCCCATTTAAGATCGTGGCTTATGCGGCTTACATCGTCAAACATCTCGCCGCAGCCGTGAGTTTCAATATCTGCCTCGTCAATAACATAAAGGCCGTTGATATCACAGAGTGTAATGAAATAAGGATCGGGAGGGTAGTGAGATGTTCTGACGCCGTTACAGTTAAGCTCCTTCATAAGACGGACATCTCTTTCCATATCCTCTAAGGACATAGAATATCCCTTATAAAGATCGGTATCGTGATGATTTACACCTTTAACCTTGATAGGCTTATCATTTACATAGAAGATGCCGTTTTCAATTTTTATTGTTCTGAAGCCCATAAACTGTCTTACCGTCATCATTTCCTTGCCGTCTTTGATAACGGTAAGATAAAGAGCATAGCAGGTGGGAACCTCAGCATTCCATTCCGTAACGGAAAGGTCGCTGAAGCAGATATCCGCTTCCTTGTCCGCACAGCCTGAGGCCAAGAGATTTTTATTTCTGTCAAAAAGCTCTGCCTTTACGGTGCAGTCCTTGTCTTCACCCAGCACGGTTTTTACGGTAAGACTGTATGTATTGCCGGTTTTTTCGGTTACTGCTTCAAAATCATAGAGATAGCCTTCAGGATAATTATAGAGAAGAACATCTCTGAAGATGCCGTTTTCTCTGAACATATCCTGACACTCAAGGAAGGTGCCGTTGCACCATTTGAACATTACAACGACTATTTCGTTTGTACCCTCAGAAAGAAGGGGAGTGATGTCAAATTCGGCAGTGTTATGGCTTCCCTCCGAATAGCCTGCAAATTTTCCGTTTATATAAAGTGAAAGGTTATTGGAAACGCCGAGGAATGAGATTATATGCTTTGCCGACAGCTTTTCAATTACTATTGTTTTTCTGTATATACCGACAGGCATATCCTCAGGAATTGAGGGAGCAATGGTTTTTATCTCATAGGGGCAGTTGAGGTAAACGGGCTCCTGATAGCCTGTTCTCTGCCAGTCTGAGGGGATAGTTACCGTGTCAAATTTTGTTTTGATCGTATCAAGTCTGTCAGGTACATCATTGATGGATTTATAAAATCTGAAATTCCATTCTCCCGAGAGAACACTTACGATATCCGAGGAGTAACGCTCTTTTTTATAGCAGGTGCTTTTAAGCAGTTCGGAATTCCCGTATGCAACCGCATAGGCTCTCGGAAGCAACTTATTCTTTTCAAAAACAGAAAAATTATTGTGGATATTTTTGATGATCTGATATTTCACAACGAACATCCTTTCAAATATTATTAAATATATGCTACCATAATATTTTACCAATAACAACCACTTTTTAATAATTATTTTATTTGACAAATGTATTTTTTTGTATAATAATGATAAGAGATAAACTATATTTCGGAGGTGCCGTGATGATAAAAAGAAAGATCACAGCATTATTTTCAGCAGTATTTGTTTTATGTTCCCCTGTCTTCCTTTTCGGATGCGGTAAAGAGCCGTCGGAAACGGAGAGCAGCACAGGATATGAATATACTCCTTCGGGGCAGGAGAATACTACCTCGGAAGAACAGGTATCGGGAAATTATAAGGAGTTTACCATAGATAATTCCTGGCATAAGAATTTCCATGTTGTATACAGCTATTATAATCCCGAGCAGAGCCTTACAACGATGAAGATTGAAGAGAAGCGCTCACAGAATGCCTTTACCGTTGAATATCTTGATACTAAATCCGTGCTTTACTATAAGGCAAACGGTAAAAATACGGATTATTATGTCATTATTGATGATGAGAATGAGCAGGTTCATTCTGTGCTTGAGGGCAAGTCCTTCGGCTCTCTTTCAAGCATGTTCATGAAGCTTTCGGCCGTAAATGCGGATCTTCCCTCAAAAAGCAATGTGCTTTATATGTATGATGAAAATGTTGCAGGCCGTGAATGTCATAAGTATATTCAGCGTGCATATACCGACGCAAAGCTTACGCAGTCGGTTTATGTATGGGTCGATGCTCAATACGGCTTTGCGGCAAAATGCGAAGCTTATGATGCCGATAATAATCTTACGGTCATGTGGGCTGTGGAGAGCTTTGAAACAGGTACACTTACCGATGAGAATGTATTTATTGATATTTCAGGATATAGCTTCAAGGAGGAAGTAGGATGAATGTATATGATTTCGACAACACCATTTATGACGGAGAAAGCGTATTGCACTTTTTCTTCTTTTACATAAGAAAAACACCCTATCTTCTGAAATATATCCCGAAGGTCTTTTATGCCCTTATAAAATATAAGGCGGGTAAGGTAACCGTTGAGCAGGCACTTCAGGATTATGCCCCTTTTGTAGAGGATTATTTTAAGAATATTTCCGACATAAGAGCTGATTCGGTTGAATTCTGGGATAAGCATATGGACAGAATAAAGCCTTTTTATAAAGAAATTCAGCGGGAGGATGATGTTATTGTAACGGCTTCCCCCGAGATCACAATGGAGGAGATCTGTAAAAGGCTCGGCATAAAGCATTGTGTCGGAAGTATCATTGAGGAAGACAGCGGAAAAATTACAAGACTTTGTATGCGCTCAAGAAAGGTGCCCGCTTTTCTTGAAGCCTTCCCTGATGCTCATATTGATAATTTTTATACGGATTCTCCGAAAAACGATTCCCCGCTGATAGAGCTTGCAGACAATGCCTTTCAGGTTAAAGGAAATAAGATAATTCGCATAAAATAAGGCGGTGTTGATATGAAAAAGCTTGATGCAGTTTCTTTTGATAAGGTCAGTATATCCGACGGCTTCTGGTCTGACAGAATTGACCGGAATAAGAATGTGACTGTTTTTTCCGTCCGTGACCGATTCAAGGCAACAGGAAGATTTGAGGCGTTCAGATTTAACTGGACAGAAGGCTCTGATATTCCGAAGCCCCATTATTTCTGGGATTCCGATGTTGCCAAGTGGATAGAAAGCGTTGCATATATTCTTAAGGATGAGCCTCAGCACGAGTTAAGAAAAGAAGCTGAGGAGCTTATTGAACTGATGGAAAAAAATCAGTGTGAGGACGGATATTTCAATATTTATCACACTGTCGTTGCACCTCAGCTCAGATTCAAAAACAGAGACAATCACGAATTATACTGTCTCGGTCACTTTATTGAAGCGGCTGTTGCTTTCTTTGAGGCAACGGGAGACGGAAGGCTTCTTGAAATAACCGACAGATATATTGATCTTGTTATAAAAGTCTTCTGTGAGGAAAAAAGTGCCGATTTTGTAACCCCCGGACATGAAGAAATAGAGCTTGCATTGATAAGGCTTTACAGACTTAAAAAGGATAAAAAATATCTTGAGCTTGCCCGATTCTTTATTGATCAGCGAGGACAAAAAGAGGAGCAGCTCTGCGATTGGTATAACAGCTCCTATAATCAGTCACATCTTCCCGTTAGACAGCAAAAAGAGGTAATGGGACACAGTGTCCGTGCCTGCTATCTTTATTCCGCTATGGCGGATCTTGCAAAGGAAACTGACGATGAGGAGCTGCTTGAAGCCTGCAGGGCATTATTTGATGATATTACGGAAAGAAAAATGTACATAACGGGAGGCGTAGGCTCAAGCTGTCACGGAGAAGCGTTCACCGTAAAGTATGATCTGCCTAATGATACTGCATATGCAGAGACTTGTGCGTCAATTGCTCTTATGATGTTTGCTGACAGAATGAAGGATATTGATCTTGATTCGAGGTATGGGGATATTGTAGAGAAAACAATATATAACGGTATCATATCGGGAATATCTCTTGACGGAAGATCATTTTTCTATGAAAATCCTCTTGAGATCAATATTGCCGATCATTCGAGACACACATCCCTTGTCCGTCACGGCGAAAGACTGCCCATAACAAAACGCAAGGAGGTTTTTGACTGCTCCTGCTGTCCTCCCAATATGACGCGATTCTTAGCTTCTGTAGGCGGACATATCTTTTCCTGCAACGAAAAGGATATTTTTGTGCATCAGTTTATACCGTGTAATGCACAAATAAACGGTTCTTTTGTAAATATTGAGACTGAGTATCCGAAAAACGGAAAAGTCAGAATCAGTATAAAGGACGCAGAAGGAAAACGGCTGTTTGTAAGAATACCCGCCTGGTGCAGAAACTTCAGCATATCTTCTGATTATGAAAAAATCAACGGATATGCCGTTATCGGCGTAACCGGTGATGACTTTGAAATTGAGCTTGATTTTAAGATGGAAGTGCGTTTTATAAAATGCTCTGAGCTTGTCAGAGCCAATGAAGGCAAATGTGCCGTGATGTGCGGCCCCGTTGTGTACTGTATGGAAAAAACAGATAATGATTTTGAGCATTATGAGATACAGCTTGATACGGCAAGTGATCCGCAGATATGCTTTTCAGAATACTTTAATGCAAATGTAATCAGGCTTAATGCATTCAGAAACAAAATTGATTGCGGACTTTACAGTGATATTTCTGACTTTGAAAAAGAAGCGGTCGAAGTCAGGCTGATTCCTTATTTCGGCTTTGCCAACAGAGGAGACAGCAGTATGGCGGTATGGCTCAGATACTGATCTTTTAAGCTTTTTGTTAAATAAAAACATAAATTTATCCCCTCGGCCCGTAAAAATAACGGGTCGGGGGGATTTTCCGTATTCTTCTGAAATTTTATAGATCCTTTTATCAGATGAGTCCCTGCTCAAGCATCGCCTGGGCTACTCTTTTGAAGCCTGCGATATTTGCTCCTGCAACAAGATCATATCCGAGTCCGTACTCCTCTGCACATTCAGCGGATACATCGTGGATGTGAGTCATGATCTCGTGAAGCTTCTTGTCAACCTTTTCTGCGGACCATGTATATCTTGCAGAGTTCTGGCTCATTTCAAGAGCAGATACGGCAACACCGCCTGCATTAACAGCCTTTGAGGGAGCTACAGCCTTACATCTCATCTGAAGATACTTAAGTGCATCGTTCTTTGTGGGCATATTTGAAACCTCAATGTAATACTGAGTGCCGTTTGCGACAATCTTTTTTGCCTCTGCAATATCAACCTCGTTTTGTGTTGCACAGGGCATAACAATGTCAGCCTTTACGCCCCAGGGCTTCTTATCAGGGATAAATTCAACACCGAATTTTTTTGCATATTCATCTACGGTAAGATTTTCTGCACGCATTTTAAGCATAAAATCTATCTTTTCGGGAGTTGAAACACCGTCGGGATCATAAATATATCCGGTGGGATCGGAAAGGGTGACTACCTTTGCACCTAACTCAGCCATCTTTTTTGCAACACCCCAGGCAACATTACCGAATCCCGAAATTACAACAGTCTTATCCTCAATGGTATCATTGAAGTGCTTTAATACCTCCTGAAGATAGTAAACAGCACCGTAGCCGGTTGCCTCGGGGCGGATAAGAGAGCCGCCGTAAGAGAGACCTTTACCGGTCAATACGCCGTTTTCAAAGGTTGCCTTTATTCTTTTATACTGTCCGAACAGATAACCGATCTCTCTGCCGCCGACACCGATATCACCTGCAGGTACGTCAACATCGGGACCTACATATCTGTAAAGCTCTGTCATAAAGCTCTGACAGAAGCGCATTATTTCCGCATCGCTTTTTCCGATGGGATCAAAGTTTGCTCCGCCTTTGCCGCCGCCGATGGGAAGGCCTGTAAGAGAGTTTTTGAAGGTCTGCTCAAAGCCGAGGAATTTAATGATACCGGAATAAACACTGGGATGGAAACGAAGTCCGCCCTTATAAGGACCGATAGCGGAATTGAACTGATAACGATAGCCTCTGTTGACCTGAACCTTTCCGTTGTCATCTACCCATGTAACTCTGAAAGAGATAGCTCTGTCGGGCTCTGTCATTCTTGTGAGAATATCATTCTTTTCATATTCGGGATGAGCATCTACAAGAGGCTCTATCGATCTGAAGACCTCTTCTACAGTCTGTATAAATTCGGGCTCGTGTGCATTTCTTGTTTTTACGTGCTCAATTACACGCTCAATGTAAGCATTCATAAATTATAACCTCCGGAAAATCAGTTGCATCTATAAAAATAAGTTATAGGCAAATGTTGATAATATGATATTATTCTTACAATATATTATATCCTGCCAACAATAATTTAGTTAATACAATACTACTATGAAAGCTGAATGTCAAGCAATATTTTTAGATATTTTGTTGTAAATTTGATTAAAATTTGTAATGTAAAACATAGCAAAAATAATTTATTTTATTTGCATTATCAGACATATAAGCAATTATTTATGGCAGTCTTTTGTTTTTGAGCAAAGCATACAAAATAATTATGAGAGGCAATAAAATTATAGGCATTTTTTTGTTTTTTTAACCAATACTCTTTTTGTCCGTGAAAGTGAAAGAAAAGAGATGAAAAATGCATTATTCAAAGGTTGAAATTACTGCAGTAAACACTTCAGGCTTAAAGGTACTGTCTGAAAAGGAGTGCACTGAGCTTCTCAGAAAAACAAAGGAAGGGGATAAAGCAGCCAGAGAAAAGCTTATAAAAGGTAATCTGCGACTTGTTCTGTCTGTGGTGCAAAGATTCAGAAACAGGGATGAGAATCCCGATGATCTTTTTCAGGTCGGCTGTGTAGGACTTATTAAGGCATGTGATAATTTTGATATAACACAGCCCGTAAAATTCAGCACATATGCTGTTCCTATGATAATAGGAGAGATAAAAAGATATCTGAGGGATAATACCTACCTCAGAGTTTCAAGATCCCTTCGCGATATAGCATATCATGCAATGCAGGTAAAGGAAGAGCTTACAAATCTGAATAACCGAGAGCCGACTCCGGAGGAAATTGCCGAAAGACTCGGGATAAGTGTGCATAAGGTGATAATTGCACTGGAATCCGTCGTTGAGCCGTTATCTTTGTATGAGCCGGTCTATAATGATAACGGAGATGCTTTGTATGTTGTTGATCAGTTAGGGGATTCCTCCTCGGACAGTGACTGGATAGAGGAAATCAATATGCGTGAAGCCATCGGTAAGCTTGATAAAAGAGAAAAAATGATTCTTCATCAGCGCTTTATACTCGGAAAAACACAGACAGAGGTTGCTGAAGAGATCGGTATTTCTCAGGCTCAGGTCTCAAGACTTGAAAAGGGTGCAATGGGAAAAATCAAAGCATAGCACATTAATCACCGACAAGAGGAATATACTTTTCTCGAGGTGTTAATATGAATTGCTGTATCGATGAGCTTTGTAATAAGGATGTAATATCTATTGAGACAGGCTGCAGGATCGGATATGTGTGCGATGTAGAGGTCGATACCGTATCGGGAAATATTGCAGCCTTGCTGGTTACTGAAAGGTCTGCAGGTTTTTCTTTGAAGAGATCCGATTGCTTCAGAATAGCCTGGTGCGATATCGTGGTGATGGGGGAAGAGACGATACTTGTAAGAAATATTCAGGTGCACAATGATGAACGGAAAAGTAGCAGGAGCATTTTTAATTTATTTTCAAAGTAATACTTGCAAATGTGCGTATTATATTATAAACTATAATAAAATTATCCGAATACGGAGGGATATAAAAAATGCTTAACGATAAACAGATCGAAAGACTGCTCGGAAAGATGGAGAGATTTATTGCTCAGTTAGAGCCCCGTATTTTCGTTAAAGTCGGCGAACTCAATAATGTTGAAATGTGCCATGTTGATAAAAGATATCATTCTTTGCCTGAGCTTCCTTTTGTAAAGGCTGAAAAGGGCTGTGAATGGAAGGGTGAGGGAACATACTGCTGGTTCAAGGGTGACTTTACTGTTCCTGCTGAGCTTGACGGCAGAACATTGTTCATTAAACCTCACATCGGAGGATATGAAGCTCTTTTATTTGTAAACGGAATGCCTTTCGGTACATTTGCCTCAAAAATAGTTGTGACCTCTCACGGAAATCACTATTGCGATATGTTGAAATATGCTCCAAAGGCAGGAGAAAAACTTGATATTGCTCTTGAGTATTATGCAGGTCATTATGTGCCCGGTACCAGTCCTTTTGAGACAAACAGACTCAGTGATTTCAGATTTACATATAACGGAGCAGATATCTGCGTAAAGGATTATGAGGTTTCTGAATTCTATTTTGACCTCAAGACGATCTATCAGCTTTATATGAATCTTCCCGAAAAGAGCTTCAGAAGAGCAAAGGTCATAAATGCACTTGTTGATATTTACAATAAGGTGCCTATGGCAACAGAGGATGTACCCTTTGAATGCGTGCTTGACGGTCTCAGAGATGCTAAAGATATAATTAAGGATGTTCTTGCTGCAAAGAACGGTGATTCTGCTCCCAAGGCTGCAATTATCGGTCATTCCCATATGGATACAGCATGGTTATGGCATGTAGGTGAGACCGTAAAGAAATGTGCAAGAACATATGCTAATCAGCTGAGCCTTATGCAGCAGTATCCTGAGTATAAGTTCATTCAGTCCTCTGCTTGTCACAGCGATATGATAAGAAAATATTATCCTGAGCTTTTTGAGGAGATAAAGAAGGCTGTTGCAGAAGGCAGATATGAGCCCAACGGTGGTGTTTGGGTTGAATGTGACTGTAATATCACATCGGGCGAATCTATGATAAGACAGTTCCTCTGGGGACAGAGATTTACCCGTAAGCATTTCGGATACACTTCAAATTGCTTCTGGCTTCCCGATACCTTCGGTTATTCTGCTGCAATTCCTCAGATCATGAAGGGCTGTGCAGTTGATTATTTCCTTACAACTAAGATCAGCTGGAACGATACAAATGATTTCCCCTATGATACCTTCTATTGGCAGGGAATTGACGGCACAAAGGTATTTACTCATTTCAATACAACTCACCACGCTCCCGATGCTGAGGATGTTTACGACAGGATCAATAACGGCATCAAGCAAAGAGGTGTTACCGATAAGAGAATGCTGACCTTCGGCTTCGGAGACGGCGGCGGCGGTCCCGAGTTCGAAATGATCGAAATGGCAAGACGAATTGAGGACCTTGAGGGAGTTCCGAAGACGGAATATAAGCTTGTCGGCGATTTTATGAAGGAGCTTGAGGATACCTGTGTTTCTCCCAATACCTACAGAGGTGAGCTTTATCTTGAGCTCCACAGAGGAACTCTTACAAATCAGCATACGATCAAGAGAAACAACCGTAAGTCCGAGTATGCTCTCCGTGATCTTGAATTTGTTACGGTCAACGATGCCGTAAGCCGGGACAAGGCGGCAGACAGCTGCGATATCGCTCCTCTTTATGAGACTCTTCTTCTTAATCAGTTCCATGATATCCTTCCCGGTACATGTATCAACAAGGCTCACAAGGAAAGCCGCGAGCAGACAACAGCTCTTATAAAGGAAGCCAAGGAAAAGACTGCAATGCTCATCAGGACAAATGATGACAACACGGTTACTGTTATTAATACTCTTTCCTTTGACCGTAACGATGTTCTTTTCCTCAATGTTCCCGAAGGACTCATGGTAGATGGAAGATACAAGCAGCAGAGATATGTTGATCTTGACGGAAATTCCATCCTTCTTGTAGGCGGTGTAAAGGTTCCCGCCTTCAGCAGTGTAACACTTACATTGAAGGAATATGATCTCAGATTCTCCAGCAATTTCCTTAAGGAGGGCAATAAGCTTTCCGCACCCTTGTACGAGGTAGAATTTGCTGAAAACGGCACAGTATCATCATATTACGATAAGCGTGTCGGCAGGCAGATCGTAAACGGTGAAAACTTCAACACTCTTCTTATGGCTGAAGATGTACCCATGAGCTGGGATAACTGGGATGTTGATGCAGACTATGAAAACAAGTTCAGAAATGTGTCGGAACTTATTTCAAGCGAAACAGTATCTGTCGGCAGAGTGGCATATATAATAAGAAATAAATACCGCATCAGCGATGCATCAACAGTAACTCAGGATATGATGTTCTTTGCAGATTCCGCAGAGATACGTTTTGATACAATTATTGACTGGAACGACAATCACAAGTTCCTGAAAGTTGCTTTTGATACTGATGTATATGATGATTTTGCACGCCATGAGATCCAGTTCGGTTACGCAAAGCGTCCCACAACAAGAAATACCTCTGAAGAGCAGGCTAAATTTGAGGTTCTTAACCATAAGTATTCCGATATTTCGGAAGCAAGATACGGTGTTGCAGTGCTTAATGACTGTAAGTACGGAATCAGTGCAAAGGACGGAAGTCTTCGTCTTTCACTTCATAAGGGCGGTAACCGTCCTGACCACGAGGGTGATACCGACGGTCTTCACAGAGTGGTTTATTCTGTTCTTCCTCACGATTCAGGCTTCGGTTCGGAAGCAGTTATCAAGCCCTCTTATATGCTTAATGTTCCCGTGCTTCAGGTAAACGGTTCTGCAGATATCAAGCCTCTTGTTACCGTAAATGCTGATAACTGTATAATTGAAACAATAAAGCCCTGCGAGGATACTCAGAAGGCATTTATTGCCCGTATATATGAAGCTGAGGGCGCATATGCAAAGACAAAGCTTAATGTATTTGAAGGAGCAAAGAAGGTTGCCCTTACAAATATGCTTGAAGAGGAAACTGAGGAATTCGCAGATGTAAAATCTGTTGAGCTTACCTTCAGGCCCTTCGAGATAAAGACAGTTAAAGTATATTATTGATCTACAGATAAATTTTAAGGAGGAAACGATAATGATAACTCAAAAAAAATACAGTGCATTGCCGGGACTTACCGGCTGTGCATTATCCCTGCTTCTTATCGTTTCCTTCTTTATTCCGAGAATCTGGGCAGATAATACAACAGCAGAATCATTCAATACGGTCCTTATCATTGTTATTCTCTGTATTGCAATTCATCTTGTCCGTAAGACTTCAGCATTGTTTTTTGAGCATGTTTGGCAGAATATAGGCTTTACTGTGCTGATAATGATTCCCATCTTTAATATAGTTGTGGCTGCGTGTCAGTTTATATGGGGAAATATTGCTCTTATGCAGACGCCGTTGTTTACTGCATTTATGGTTATGTTTTCTCTTCCTGCCTTTTGCTGTTATTATTTTACGGTAATATGGCTGTTCTGTAAAAGAGACCGCAGACTTATGACAGGTGCTACTATACTGGATGCAGTCGGTCTGATATATTGTCTTATCCGTCTTGCCGATCGCGTGTTTTTACCTCTTGCTGTAAATGCAGGCAAGGAGATAACTGATTTTGTCTCTCAAATGTTTTCATTCAGTCCCTGGTTCTCTCTTGCTATGTATGTTCTGGCTTTTGTTAATTTTATAGTTTGTGCGAAGATATTTTCCGAATCTGCATCGAATAAATAAGCAAATATAAAAACAGTAAAAATGTTTAAAAAATTATAAAAAAGTGCTTGACAAAGTCATATTGATGATGTATAATTCAATTCGTTCCGCAAACAGAATATAGAGGTATAGTGTAACGGTAACACTCCGGACTCTGACTCCGTCATTTAAGGTTCGAATCCTTATACCTCTGCCAAAAAATTCGACAAGTTTCGACTTGTCGAATTTTTTTATCCAAGCCACAGGCTTGGCATATCATCGCCGCGCGAAGCGAGGTGTATATCATCAAGGGCGGCGAGCCGCCCTTGTATCTCATCACGCGCCAGCGTGCATTTTCCTGCGGCTTGATGAGATGCAACACTGCGTGTTGATGATATGCAATTCCTGCGGAATTGATGATATACAAGGCTTCACCTTGATTTATGTGAGGGTTCAAATTCATACGCAAAACCAGCAAAAATATCTTTTTTGTAGCCCATAGACAGAAAAACGGTTTTTCGTAAGTGTTTGAAGCTGCTTTTCGTTATAACACTTTTGCACTTAAAAACGACACTTTTGAATAATAATTAAATGCTTGTTGACAAAGAAATAACTGATTGCTAAAATATTAAAAAATATTAAAAGGCGGGTGGATAAAATGACTAACAGCAGAGATAATGTAAATCAGCTTGTATTGATCCGAGATGTCGTTTTGTCTGCTTTGATAAGTTGACTTAATATATTTTGTTTTGTTTATTTCGACACTTCCGGATTGTGCGGAAGTGTTTTTTTGATTTATGTAAGATTTGTTCTTGAAAGGAGCTTATATGAAGATCTGCATTTGTGATGATGACATTTTTACGGTAAAGGAGATCAGAAATCTGCTTTTACCGTTTCAGACAGAAGACGGTTTTGAAATTTCCGAATTATACAGCGGAGAAGAACTGCTTGAACATTATGAAAGCGGCAACAGCTTTGACATTATTTTTCTTGACATAGAAATGCAGGATATTAACGGTATTGAGGCTGCAGAGCGGATAAGACAACTGTCTGCCGATACAATTATAATTTTTGTTTCCGCGCATCAGAATTATATTTTTGACGCATTCAGAGCGGAAGCTCTCCATTTTCTTGTAAAGCCTGTTAAGGAAAAAGAGTTTTCTGAAGTTTTTAACAGAGCTATGAAGAAATATGCAACGGTAAATTCAGATATAGTGCTGAAATGGGAAAGCACGAGAAACAGGATCTCGGTAAATAAGATAAGCTATGTTGAAGGTTATCGCAGACACCTGACTGTTCATACATCTGAAGGGATATTTGAGTCTGTCGGAAAGATATCAGAGATATATGAGCTTCTGAGACCTCACGGTTTTGTTCGTGTTCATCAGGGCTTTATAGTTAATATGAATCGTATTAAACACTTCAGAACTAATGAGATTGAGCTTGTTGACGGCTCAAGAGTTGCTGTCAGTGTAAGAAAAAAACAAGAGGCTTTGAAGACCTATGATATTTTTATAAGAAAGTGCGGTTGGTAAAATGATAAGAGTTATTGCTTATATTCTTTTTGCTTGTGTTGAGATATACACTATGGATATGCTGTTTAAGAATATGTCAAAAAAGAAGCTTACGGGAATAATACTTCCTGTTTTTATGTTAACGGCTGTAACAGTCAATACTGTTGTTTCATATTTTTTTGCGGGGACAGGTGTGATGCTTCTGGGATTAGGTGTTATCACAGCATTTGTATTTGCTCTGGTGTATAGTGTAAAGATACATTTTGCGATCATCAGCAGTGTTCTTTTCGTTATGATACAGGCAGGCTTTGAAACTGTCATAACCCTTCTTACAAGTCTGTTTATCGGAACCGGAACAATTAATTTTCTGCAAAATGATTATATCTTTCTCGGAATGGGCTTGATATGTAAGTTTGCGGCATTTATGTTCATCTTTTTCGTTTCAAAAAAAGTCGGAAAGGTTGATTTAGGAATTTCAAAGGGTATTTCAGCTCTTCTGATGATTCAGCCGATTGCAACCGTTTTTGTTACATTGGTGATGCTTAAATGTAATTACGGACTTGAAAGTATTCCCGCTGTTTTGTTTTCTGCTGTCGCAGTTTTGATGATAGCCTCAAACCTTGTTACACTGTTTCTTATTTACAGACAAAAAGATTATATAGAGGCAAAGGAACGGCTCAGCTTTGCAAACGAACAGATAAAAAATCAGCTTGCTCACTATGAAGAGCTTTACCGCTATCAGAATGAAATCAGAGCTTTCAGGCACGATATTAAAAATAAAATGCTGTCTGTTGCAGGACTTATTGCAGACGGTCAGATCGAAAAAGCCGCGGAAGCAGTAAAGGGAGAGGCAGATTTCCTTGATGAAGCGAATAACAGTGTAATAAACTCGGGAAATCCTGCAATTGATGCTGTTTTGCAGTCAAAGCTTGTAACGGCTGAAAAGAAAAACATCAGGCTTGATTTTACCGTAAGACTTTCCGAAGAACTATATGCGGATGTTCTTGAACTCGGTGTTATTATCGGTAATGCACTTGACAATGCAATTGAAGCAACCGAGGCTATCGGAAAAGACAGAGACAAAACGATTTTTGTGAAAATCCTGTCTATGGGCGGCAGAATAGTTATTTCCGTTGAAAATCCTGTAAAAGCTGAGGTTGATACAAAGCATATTGGAACTGTTAAGGCAGATAAACTAAACCACGGATACGGACTCAAGAGTATTAAGACGATTGTCCAAAAATATGACGGCGATGTTTTTGTTTCCTGTGAAAGAAATGTATTCACAACAAGCATCAACATCTGTAACACTTTTGCACATTAAAAAAACACTATTGCAGAACATATTTAAATCGTTTCATTTTTGATCTATTATGAATCCGAAGCGGCGAAGGCTATGCTTTCGCCTTTATTTTTTTCGGCAGATAAAAGATGACGAACAGTAAAAAGGAGATGAAATGATTTGAATGTAAAAAGAAAAAAATACAGTTACATAAGTAATCTAAGCTTTATGCTGAAAGAGCATTGGAGGTTTGATAAGTCTTATGTTATTACGCAGGCTGTATTGAC
Organism: Clostridia bacterium; assembly: GCA_017440965.1. Taxonomy (GTDB): domain Bacteria; phylum Bacillota; class Clostridia; order Oscillospirales; family Acutalibacteraceae; genus RUG806. The sequence continues at coordinate 31,978 of JAFSGH010000040.1, forward strand.
ACCGTTGGGAGCATTGACATCGGTTATTGCAGCATATTTACCGAAGATAGTTCTTGATTGCGTTGAGAACCGATCAACAGCCGGTGATATGATCATTAAGGTCAGCATTATGTCTGTTTTTTTGATGATATTCAGCTTTATGCAGGGAGGAGCGCAAACAAAAATACATCAGGGAAACAGGCTGACAAGAGATGTTATGCTTCATAAACTCATTTGCGACAAGATCATGGATATGGATTATAACAATTATATCTATAATGAGACCCGTCTTTTACGAGAAAAAGCCTGGAACGGTGCCAGAAGCTGGGAAAGCAGTGTTGCAAGATTTCTTGAATACAACTGTACGCTTGCATCTTCGGTGTTTGGCTTTTCTGCATTCACGGTAATAATTGTTGAATGTAACCCGTGGTTTATTCCTATTCTTGTCATCAGCTACGGCATAAGCATGCTCGGATGGTTACTGCTGATGAAGTGGAAGGACAAAATGAAAGACAAGGTCGCTGAGATATTCCTTCGTTTGCACTATGTGACATACCGTTCAAAGGATTTTTCAAATGCAAAGGATGTAAGAATATATAATATGTCCGATTTTCTTATGAGAAAGCTTGATAAGCATCTTGAGGATGTTACCGGATGGAATATTGCAAGAAACAACGGACATTATTACAACTGTATGCTTGAAGATGTGCTGAAATTCGCCATAAGTGTCGGAGCATATGTTTATCTTATTTATCTTAAGATCAATTCTGATATGACTCTCGGTGATTTCTCCCTTTATTTCGGTGCAATAACCGGTTTCGGACAGTGGATAGCAAGGCTTGTTGATTCAATAGCAGAAATGCTCACAAGTGCACATAATGTCAGTGATTTCAGAAGCTTTCTTGATATTGAAGATAAGATGAATAAGGGAAAAGGTGAAAAGCTTCCCTCGGAAAATGCTTTGCCCTGTGAGATCGAGCTTAAAAACATCACTTTTGCTTATGATGAAGCAGAGAAGGCAACAGTTGAGAAATTTTCATTGAAAATAAATAAGGGTGAAAAAATTGCAATAGTCGGGGTAAACGGTGCCGGAAAGTCAACTCTTGTCAAGCTTATCTGCGGTCTGTTTATTCCGCAGGAAGGTCAGATACTTATAAACGGTACAGACAGCCGGCTTTTCAACCGAGATGAATATTACAGATTGTTTTCAACTCTCTTTCAGGATTGTTCACTTCTTCCTGCAACAATTGCAAAAAATATTGCTCTCTGCGAAGAAGAAAAAATTGACCGCGCAAGACTTTATGAGTGTATGCGTCTTGCGGGAATTCTTGAAAAGGTCAATTGTCTTGAGCTAAAGGAGAATACTTTGCTTGTGCGGGAGGTTCACGAGGGAGCGGTAGCTTTTTCGGGCGGTGAGCTTCAGAGACTTCTTCTTGCGAGAGCTCTTTATAAAGATGCCCCTGTGATCATACTTGATGAGCCTACTGCGGCGCTGGATCCTATAGCTGAAAATGATATGTATATGAAATACAGTGAGCTTACAAGGGATAAAACAGCAATCTACATTTCGCACAGGCTTTCCTCAACACGCTTTTGTGACAGAATAATCCTTCTTGATAATGCTGAGATCGTAGAATCGGGAACTCACGAGGAATTGATATCTCTCGGCGGCAAGTATGCTGAAATGTTTGAAACTCAAAGCAAGTATTACAGAGAGGAGGCGGTAATATGAAAAAGATTTTTTCAGGAATAAAGGAAGATTACGAAATTGTAAAGCAGGGCTTGAGACTTGTTAAAATATATCTCGGTAAAAACTACTTTTTGCTTAATCTTATTGTTAAGATCTTGCGTGCTGTTTCACCTTACATAGCTATTTATTGCACCGGACTTGTTATTACTGCACTTAGTGAGAAGCAAAGCTTCAGACAGATAGTAATGTATGTTCTTGTTGCTACTGTTTCCACTCTTGTAATTGATATCGTCATCCGCACTGTTAACAGAAAGGCTCTTATAATGCTCAACAGCTGTTATGAAAAGCATTCAGCTCTTCTTTCAAGAAAAGCATTAGAGCTTGATTATGCAAAAGCAGAAAGCTCTTCAGTGCAGGAGCTTCGCGGCAAGATCGAAGAAAATGCCAACAACGGAAACGGTCTTACATGGGTGGCTGAATGTGTAGCGGAAATGATCTCCAATATATTTTCCGTTGCTGTTGCCGTCGGTATGATTTCCGGAATGGTCTTCAGTCGATCAAAAGCACAGCTCACAGGCTTTATGGCGTTTGTTGATTCACCATGGCTTGCAATTATGCTTATTGTTTTTTGCATAATTGCGATCGTTATTTCTGTCAGGTATCAGGAGCTGAGCGAAAAAAAGAAATTTGATATTTTTAACAGAGCTGTTAAGTTTAATCCGATCCTCGATTATTATAATCAGAAATATCTCAACGAAAATGAAAGCGGTAAGGATGTCAGAATTTTTGATGTCAAGGCTCTTATCAAGGAAGAAATTGATGAGAAGATATATAAGCCGATCATAAGCATGAGAAGAGATGTGTTCAGATTATGGGCAACAATAGGGCAGATCAGTAACATTTCTGCCAACTTCCTGGGCGGCCTCGTTTATCTTTTTGTAGGTCTTAAGGCTCTTGCAGGTGCATTTGGGGCCGGAAAGATCGTTGAATACTATGGTGCAATAACTAAGCTTATCTCATCCTGTACAACTATTGCGGGCGATGCAGGTTACCTTCGTGCAAATAATATTCAGCTTAAGCAAGAGCTCGAATATCTTAATCTTGTTTCTGATATGAAAAACGGAACAAGAAAGGTTGATGGGATAGATCCCTCCGATTCAGTTTTTGAGTTTCGCAATGTTTCCTTTACCTATCCGGAAACAGAGACAATGATCCTTAAGAATTTCAGCATGAGAATTGAATCGGGTGAGCATCTTGCTGTTGTCGGTATGAACGGAAGCGGAAAATCCACAATGATAAAGCTGCTCTGCCGTCTTTATGATCCTACAGAGGGTATGATCACGCTTAACGGTATTGATATCCGTGAATTCGATTATTCCGAATACCTGAAGCTGTTTGCTATCGTTTTTCAGGATTTTAAGCTTCTTGCGTTTCCGGTTGGTGAAAATGTTGCCTGCTCGGATGAATATGATGAGGAAAGAGTCTGGCGGTGTCTTGAAATGGCAGGCATCAGAGAAAGAGTGGAGGAGTTTCCAAAAAAACTGAAGCAATCAATATATAAGCTGTATGAAAAGGACGGAATAGATCTTTCGGGAGGCGAGGAACAGAAGATAGCTATTGCAAGGGCACTTTATAAGGATGCTCCGTTTGTTATTCTTGATGAACCGACCGCCGCGCTTGATCCTATCGCGGAGAGTGAAATATATTCAAGATTCAATGAAATTGCAGGTAATAAAACAACTGTTTATATTTCTCATAGACTTTCTTCCTGTCGTTTCTGCAGCAGAATCGTTGTGTTTGACAACGGTACGGTTATTCAGGAGGGAACACACGAGGAATTGCTGAGCTTTCCTGACGGCAAATACAGTGAGCTCTGGAATGCTCAGGCACAGTATTATAACAATGAAAAATAACAGAAAAATATTATTAAAAGCAATAAATTCCTGTGTTTTTTTTTCAAAACAAAGGCTTTAATGAAATTAACCTTAACTCCGGCGGCTTGATTTTGCTGTCGGAGTATTTTTGTTTATAACAGATGTAATGAAACCTCATTTGCTGTTGAATTTTTCTTTTTATATTGTTATAATTAATTTATCATTTATTTAAGGGGATATTTTTTATGGAAAATAATGCAAAGATAATTGCGTTGTCCGGAAAGGGCGGTGTCGGTAAGACATCTGTTTCGGCGGCAATAGTCAAATTGTTGGTTGAAGCATATCCCGATAAGAAGATACTTGCAATAGATGCCGATCCTGCAGTCGGTCTTTCGACCGCTTTGGGTATAGAGGTTGAAACAACTCTCGATGATATCCGTAAGGAGATCGTGGCTACTGTCGAGGACGGAAACACAAAGGCTGCTATAGAGCTTCTCGGTGATGCAAGATATAAGATATTTGATGCTCTTGTTGAAACAGACGGCTTTGCATTTATTGCGGTCGGCCGTCCTGAGAGTGCAGGCTGTTATTGTAAAATAAATGCTTATCTCAAAGAGGTCATAAGCCTTCTTTCTGCAGATTTTGATTATGTCGTTATAGACGGTGAGGCAGGAGTTGAGCAGATAAACCGAAGGGTAATGGAGAAGGTCACACATCTTTTATTGATAACCGATGCCAGTAAAAAGGGAACACAGGTCATCTCAACAATAAAAAGCGTCGCAGATGAGCTTGTTATGTACAAGAAGCTTGGGGCAATAGTAAACAGAATACCCGATAAAAGCATTATTGAGCATATCAATACTAACGGTATTCCTGTTCTTTCTTATATAGAATCTGATAATAATCTTGCTTTTTTCGATATTGAAGGAAAAAATATCATGGAGCTTCCCGAGGATTCCAATATCGTAAAAGGTGTAAGACAGGCACTTCAAGAGCTTGAAATATTATAAAGGAGAAAAAGTATGAAGGATCTTAAGCATCTTTACGAGTTTGAAAAGCTTTTGCAGGAAGCAAATAATGAGCTTGTTCAGAAGGCAAAAAAAGACGGCAAAATTGCACTGGGATATACCTGCTATCATATTCCTGAAGTGCTGCTCAATTGCGGAAACTGCTTCTCTGTAAGACTCAGAGCCCCCCGTACTGGCTCAATGGATATAGCAACCTATTATATGAGTAATTTCCTTTGCGGATATTCAAAGGCTATTCTTGAAAGGGCAATTGAAGGGGGATATAATTTCCTTGATGCATATCTTGCATCTGAGACCTGCTCGGAAATGAACAGAACGGCAGAGCATTTTGAGCTTCTGAAGCTTGTTGAGAATGATAAATTTTTCCTGTCATTCCTTGATATGCCTTTTAAGATAGAAGAGCATACCGTTAAGCATTATGTCAATCAGACGAGAACAAAAATACTCGATAAGCTGAGTGAGGTCTACGGAGTCGATACATCAGATGAGGCTCTTCTCAAGGCCGTTGAGGAGCATAATGAGGTATGCAGACTTATGACAGAGATAGGGGAGTACCGAAAAGAGGAGAATCCCAGAATAACGGGATATGAGTATCATATTCTTAATCTTGTTACATATTGCTGTCCGAAAGCTCTTATTCTTCCTTCTCTCAGGGAAACTGCCGAGGAGCTCAGAACAAGAGAGGCAGACGAAAAGAAGAGCTACAGAGCAAAGATCGTTGTTGTAGGCTCTGAAATGGATGATCCTGACTTTACCTCCCTTATAGAAGACAGCGGTGCTCTGGTGGTTGCCGACAGATATTGCTTTGGTGCATTGCCCGGAAGACAGGAGATAAAAATATCCGAAAACGAGGATGTGCTTACCGCAATTTGTCTTCATTACCTTAAGACAAGTCAGTGTCCCAGATTTATGAGCCACGAAAAGGTGCAGGAAAGACGGGACTATGTAAAGAAGCTTGTTGAGGAGTATAATGCAGACGGAGTAATGTACGAGCAGCTGAAATTCTGTGAGTACTGGGGATATGAAAGAGCACTGGCATCCTATGTTATGACAAATGACTACGGTGTACCTACAGCAGCTGTTGACCGTCAGTATACGGCTTCTGCTTCGGGACAGCTCAGGACGCGTGTACAGGCTTTTGTAGAAAGTCTTGAAATCAAAAAGATACAAAAGGAAAGGGAGGCGAAGAAGAATGGATAATTACGGCAGACTTTATAAAGAGCATACAGCTTTATTGAAGCACAGAGAATGGCGCGGATTTAAGGATACGATGTATGATTATTACCGCTGGCTTGTGACCTGGAAAGATATGATAGTTATGGTGCTCAAGGCTCCCGTATCTACGGTAAAGGGTATCTGGCGTTACCGTTGGATGTCATCTTATCTTTCCGCTCCTTCCTTTATTGACAGACATGTGGCAGGCCTTACGGGACCTCAGCTTCGTATGGCTCATCTTCATTATAATATGATAGTTAAGCATACGACAAAGCTTATCAATATCTCTCTCAAGGCAGACGAGAAGATAAATCCCGACAACAAGCTTTCAAAAAGAATAGTTCTGATGGATGAGATAGTTCCTAATGAAGTATTTACAGGCTTTCCGAATCTGATTCCTATGCCTCTGCAGACTCTTCCCATTTTCCTTTCATCTATGGTAGATCAGCAGATAACTCCTCCTTATCTTGAGGTTACGGAAAGCTTTGGTGTACCTGCTGATGTATGTCCTCTTCCCAGTGCGGAAGCAGGAGTTGCCATTGAAGATGATTATCCGAAAATGGGCTGCTGTATGATCGGTACCAATATGCCCTGCGACGGATCAATAATGAATTCATCCTTCCTTGACAGAAGATTACAGCTTCCCACTCACTGCTTCGGAGTGCCTCTTCGTTATGACGGAGATGATGTTCAGGAGTACGCTGTTGAGGAGATAAGATCTCTTATAAAATTTGTCGAGGAGCAGACGGGTGAGAAGTTCAACTGGGATGCATATTTTTCCCGTATGAAGGATTATAACAAGCAGCTTGAATATGAGCGTCAGAAATGGGATATCAATAAAACGCCTTATCCGCAGATGACAGGTGCCTGCTTCTGGCTTTACCGCATCTTTTACTTTAATCTCTCGGGTGGCTCAAATGAGAAATTCCTGAAGGTTGATGAAAAGGTAAATAAGATAATGCTTAAGGCATATGAGAAAAAGACTCCCGTATCAAAGGAAATGCGTCACCGTGCCGTTGTTTGGTCCTGTCCTGCAAATTATTACACATCCTTTGCCAACTGGCTTGAAAACTGCTGGGGTATGAATGTTGTTATGGATATGGAAACAATGATCTCTTATCTTGAAATTGATACTGAGGATAAGGAGCAATCGCTGAAGGATCTTGCAAAAACATATCAGCGTTCCATTATGAGAAAGCATACCAAGGGCGGCTACCGCCATGTTGTTGATGAGCTGTGGCGTATCGTTGAGGAATATAATGCTGATACGGTCATTATGTATGATCAGATATCCTGTAAGGGTATGGACGGTCTTACGGGTATTTTTGACGATCAGGCAAGAGAAAAAGGCATTAATTTTATCTGGGTCCGTCAGGATCTTATGGATCCGAGAACTATATCAAGAAGAGAAATGCGCGATCAGGTAAATAAATATATGCAGACGGTTCTTCAGGAAGAGCCTCTTGATGCTTCTCTCGTTGATTTTGAAGATGATTTAGCGTGGTAAAGGAGAATTGATATGAAATATTTTGGCGGCTGTGATGTAGGCTCAACTTATACGAAATGTGTTATTCTTGATGAAAACGGAAAAATGGTTGCCGCGGTTACAAACAGAAGTAAAATAAATCCTGTTGCAAGTGCACAGATAGCTCTTGATGATGCTGTTTCTCAGGTGGAAGGACTCAGCTCCGCTGAACAGCTTTCTTATCTTATCGGTACGGGATACGGCAGAAATAAGGTTCCCTTTGCTGATGAGAATATCTCTGAGATCAGCTGTCACGCAATGGGTGTTCATGTAACCAATCCTGAGGTAAAGGCAATAATTGATATCGGCGGTCAGGATGTAAAGGGAATTTCCATTGATACTGACGGTACTGTTAAAAACTTTGCTATGAATGATAAATGTGCTGCAGGCACGGGAAGATTCTATGAAGCAATGGCAAATGCCTTCGAAATGTCACTGCCTGAGTTTTCAAAGCTTTCTCTTGAAGCAAAGAATACGATTCCGATAACTGCGCAGTGCACGGTCTTTGCCGAAAGTGAGGTTATTTCTCTTGTCGGTGAGGGAAAGCCTATGGATGAGATCGCTGCAGGCATTCAGCTTGCTGTTGCAAAGCGTTGCTTTGTTATGGCAAAGAAGGCTGGTGCAACAGACAGTATTACTCTCACGGGCGGATGTGCAAAAAATGACGGTCTGAAAAAAGCAATTGAAAAGGTGCTTAAGATAAAGGTTGTGGAGCTTGATACCGATCCTCAGCTTATGGGTGCTCTCGGTGCGGCAGAGTATGCAAGACAGAAAGGGCTCGCAAGGGTGAAGTAATATGAATGTAATTCTTATAATTCTCGGCGTTCTTCTCGGCTTGTTCGTTGTAACCTTCGCGATATACTGGTTTAATCTTGATATGAAGCTTGTTAGAGTTGTTTACGACTGGCTCTGGAAGAACCGCTATGATAAAATGAAAAGGGATAAGAAGCTGTAATGGATTTTTTTGATTCCCTAATAAATGATGTATATTCTGCTCTGAATGACCTGCCGCAAAAGACATATGAGCATTCAGTTAAAGACTGTTGGACAGATATAGGCTACAATCAGGTAATACTTCAGAGGGATACTGCATTTCAGTTAAGCGGTACGGGTTTTAATCTTATAACTACCTCTGATATCAGGAATCAGATCATTGTTATCGGTGATGATCTGCAGAATATCAGGGATGACAGGCCTTTTGCAAGGATTTCTCTTGTTCAGATCGATGATGAAAATGATGAGCAGTCTGCATATGAGCTTATCCGCAAGATAGAGTATGTAAAGTATCATTATTTTCCTGACGGATTTATGCTGAGGACTTCTTCAAGATCGCATAAGGAGGCTGTACGCGTTGCAAAAACTGCTGTCAGAGACGGTATCAGCTTTCAGAAAACGGGAAGTCTTCTGATTGAAGGATATATGAAGATTCCTTCCGTTAAGGGCGTTTGTGTGATCTATGTTACTTATCCTGAAATCGATTATTCCGCTTTTGAAAAGCTTGCAGAAAAAAACAATCGTATTACCGAAACGCTGAATCATATTGTAAACAGCGTGAATTTTGATTGCAGTACATGTAATCTCAAGGCAGTGTGTGATGAGGTTGAGGGAATGAAGGAGCTTCATTTCAAAATGAACGGTATGAAATAAGAATAATATACAGCAGAATCGCTTTAAAAAATAGGACCGCTACGGCACTGTAAATTGCCGTAACGGTCTTTTTTTCGGTTTTTTACCAGGTGATGTTTTTAAGTCTTAAGCCCTTAGGATAGTGATTTTTTGCTTTTCCGTTGCTGACCTTGATGCCGCCTATAGGACAGCCCTCTACCGTAATTACGGCCCAGCCGTTTTCACAGTCAACATCAATTTCTTCACCGTGAAGATATCTGAGAATATCGGATGAATCAGCCTTAAGGTCGATCTTTCGTCTGAAGCATTTACCCATGGCGGAGAAAAACTGATGGTGGGGGAGAATATAGTTCTTTTTTATTTCTCCTATAGTGACACCGCAGGAAAACGCAGTGCCTTTTGCAAATTCTGTAACAGGGGTCAGGTATACGGGATTTCCGTTGTATAAGGTCACACAGCTTTTATCATAAGCAATAAGTGTGTCATCAAGAAAATCGGTAATAGTCTTATCGATTTTTACGCTTTTAATTGACGAAGAACAGTTTTCGGCATAAGCTGAGGTATTATGTAATACGGCCATAAACTGACCTTCTCCCTTTGCTGTGTGAGGATAAAATCTTCTCGTAAAGGATATATTTTCGGTCTGACAGCCTTCAAAGAAAATTCCCGGCATTGTATAAGGCTTGATCCTTTCGTTGACATCAATAAGCTCAAAATCCTTGTGCTGTTGTAAAAAGCTGTCTATCAGCATTTCATTCTCTTCAAGAGAAAATGTACAGGTAGCATAAATGATATAGCCGCCGTTTTTCAGAAGCTGTACGGCATTTTCAAGAATTTCAGCCTGTCTTTCGGCGCACATCCTGACATTTTCCTCGCTCCATTCTTCTATTGCCGTATCATCCTTTCGGAACATTCCTTCTCCCGAGCAAGGTGCATCACACATAATGAGATCAAAGAACGCGGGGAAGTGGCGGATCAGCTTATTTGTGTCCATGCAGGTGGTTACGGTGTTTTTAAGACCGAGTCTTTCAATGTTTCCTGTAAGGATCTTGCATCTTGAGGAGATTATCTCATTTGATACAAGAAGTCCGCTTTCTCCGAGCTTATTTTTCAGCTGTGTGCTTTTTCCGCCCGGAGCGGCACACATATCCAAAATCTTCCACTGGGGATCAATATCTATGCATTCTGCGGGAGCCATTGCGGCAGGCTCCTGAATATAGATCATTCCTGCGTGGTGGTACGGATGATTGCCTGCTTTTTCATAGTTAAGATAATAGCCGTTTTCAACATAAGGTATTTTTTCTTTTCCGAAAATGTTTATTTTTTCGAATTCCGCAAGGGAAATTTTATCAGTGTTAACTCTGAAGCCTTTGATCGGTTCAGCTGATAAGGCTTCAATAAAGCTGTCGTAATTGTCTGACAGCAGTTGTTTCATTCTGTTATTGAATGCTTCAGGTATTTTTTTCATATGCTTTCTCCCTCCGAATACATTTCCGAATGAAGCATACACATCGCTACAGCTGTAATTGCAGCTGTTTCCGTACGAAGAATCCTTTTTCCGAGGGATATGACCTTTCCGTTGTGCCTTATAGCTGCCTCTATTTCCTTGGGATCAAACCCGCCTTCGGGTCCTATGAAAATTGCAATACTCTCTGATTTTAATATTTCAGGCATTGCTGAGCGGGTGCTTTCCATTCCGTTTTCTGCTTCATAGGGGATAAGTATTGCATCAAGCTTTTCTGCCATAGAAAGAGCTTCCTTGAAAGAAATGATGCTGTGAACCTCAGGAATTATATTTCTTTTGCTTTGCTTTGCGGCACTTTCCGAAATAGCCTGCCAACGATCTGTCTTATTCTTCTTTTTCTTTTCCTCAATTTTCACTACGCATCTGCTCATTTCAACAGGAACAATACAATATACACCCAGTTCAACGGTCTTTTGAATGATCAGTTCCATCTTGTCACTTTTCGGAAGTCCCTGAAATAAATATATTTTAAGAGGCAGCTCCGTTGACTGATAATCCTCTTCGATTATTTTTGCAGTGACGGATGTTGGTGTGAGCTCTGTAATCTGACAGAGATTGCTCTTGCCGCTTTCACTTACAAGAAAAGTGTCTCCGACCTGCATGCGAAGAACATTCTTAATATGGTTATGATCGTTTCCGCTTAAATAATAACAGTCATTTACCCGTGAATCTGATGAAGTAAAAAAATTAAACATTTTTGCCACCGTCGATATTAAATAATACATATAATATATACTATTTTATAAATTACCGCAATATCTTTTTTGTTGACAGAAATATTTATATTGGTATATTATAAAATCAGAAAAACGAAATGGTAGGAATATTTATGAACGCTAATAAAGCAAGTACCGTAAAAGAGAATTCATCGGCTTTCCCGTTGAAGACGCTGATGTTTCTGATCATTCTTATTGCTGTTCAGGTTATGCTTTGTATTTTCGCAATAAGCTATGAGCCTTCTCCCGCCTGTAGTATAACGGATTACAGCTTGGTTCTTGCACCTGAAGAGGACGGCTGTCTGAAGGCTGATTATTATTTTTGCGGATATGTCAGCAAAAAATATTCTGAAATTGATGCTATTGAAATAGTTATGCCTGATATGAATTATGAGGTTGATGATACAAGCTTATCGTCAAATATCGGTAATTTCAAGAAAATAACAGATAATAAAGGATATTGCTCCTTGCTGTTGAATTTCAATGACGAATATGCGTCAGGTGAAGAATTTGTTTTTTCTTTTTCGCTGGTACATAAGGATCAGTATCATTACAGGAAAGGTACTGCTTATTATAATTTTACAGCGCCGTGGTTTAATCTTTTGCCTGTTGAAAGCTATATGTTTACTTGGAATGAAGGCTACGGATTTGTTTCAAATGCAGATGACTGTTCTGACGGAGTGCATATCTGGAAGGGAAAGCTTGATTTCGGAGAATACAGGCTTCTTACTGTTTCCTCCGGTGATGAACTCATTGATACGGAAGGTGAATTGAGAGAGCCCGGTGCCTATAATGCGATGATTAGAAAAAAGAGTGCTGCAATAAATCTTACGGCTGTTATTGAGCTTATTCTGATTAGTGTATTTATCATCCTTATTGATTGTATTATTTCGTATTTCAAGGGACACGGTATTTTCAGAGTCAGAAATATCTATATGCACATTGACGGGAGAACGAATCCTTCCTATTTGCTGTTTTCAAGAATCAATGCTCCGGTTTCGGTAAAAATCAATTTTTTCGGCAGACCGCGTAAAGGGCCCAGTATTGTTGAGATATATGACAAAAAAAATGATAATTGAATAAATATAAATTGCAAAAAATTGTCTTCCTTTTTGTGAATAAAAGTTTTGCTTTTTGTAGTATTGTGTGATATAATAAATCAGATAAATTGTAAAGGCGGTGTACAAATGGCAGATAATAAAAGCAGCGTAGCAGTTTCTCCTGTGACAAATTCCTTTGCGGAAAGGCGTTTTGTCAGCAAAAAAGAGACTATTGCTTATGTGCTTAATGATGCTTCTTACAGTCTTAATATTAATGATTTTAAAGATCGTTACATCTTTGATGTCGTAAAGATCGATTTTGATTTTCTTGCGGCTCAGAATCTTATTTCAACAATATGGGATACTATCAATGATACGTTTATCGGTGTTATTGTTGAAAAAACAAGAACCAGATGGGGTAAATTCAGACCGTATCTGCTCCTCGGAGAATTTCCGCTTACGATTCTCGGAATGTGGTATTGGCTGATTCCCTTTATTTTCCCCGATACCCCCGAAAATCACTTGCCCAAGCTTATAATGTATTTTGTAATGTCTATTATTACCGAGACTGCAGGTACATTTACTGCAATTGCAAAATCGGGCTTCCTGTCTACGATAACCCCGTCACCTATGGAACGATCGAGACTTATAGCTCTTGCAAATGTTGTAACTCATATTTTTGAAGATATACCGAAGCAGGTATTCGGAATTATATATGACCTTGTTATCAGCAAGAAGATCAATATCAAACTTCCGTATCTTTTCTCCGTGTTCGGTATGAGCTGTGCGCTGTTCTCAGCCGCCCTTGCAGTATATTTCTTCTGGGTATCGAAGGAGCGTGTTGCTCAGACTATTTCCAAGCCTAAGGTCAAGCACAGTATCAAGTCGGTTATCAACAACAAGCCTATGCTTATAAGCCTTATATCCTCATTCCTTGCAGGATTTTCTATCGGACAGAGCAGAACTAACTTCTACATAGATGTTATCGGTTCTATTACCTGGAAGACAATTGTCGGTATCCCCGCTTTCCCGATCAAGTTTATAAGCTACAGCTTTGTAAAGCCCTTAAGAAAGCGCTTCTCAACTAAGGCACTCTGGATACTTGAGGATGCATGGACCGATATGCTGTGGCTGATAGTCTTCGGTATCGGCTCAATAAATAATAATTTCCAGAAAAAGCATATTATTCTTCCTCTTATGGGTATAGAAGAGATCTTTGAAATGTGCGTTTACGGATTAAGACGTGTAATTCCTGCCGAAATCAGCAATGAGTCAATGGACTATTGCGAATGGAAAAACGGTTACCGCTCAGAAGCTATGACAGGTGTTACCACATCCATTATCTCAAAGCTTCAGCAGGCAGTAATGGGAAGTATTAACAGTATCGTTATGAAGCGTATCGGTTACATTCAGGGTAAGGAGATCGGCACACAGACAGATTTCACAAAGTGGTGGATATTTGCTCTAGGAACAGGTATTCCGATCATTTCTTCAAGCCTTGGTATCATTCCCAAATTCTTCTATCCTCTTTCTGCTGCTAAGAGAACTCAGATGTATGAAGAGCTTTATGAGCGCAGAAGCAAGAAGGCAGAAATGGTTCAGAATGCATCTGCTGAGGAGCTTGCAAATATCGCGGGACATGAATTTGATGATTAAGGAGAATGAAGGTGTCATTTTCTGAAAGATATCTGAATGCTTTGAATTTTGCTGCTGAAAAACATAAGGGACAGATTCGTAAAGGCGGTGAGCCTTATATTACGCATCCGAAGGCTGTTGCAGAATATCTTTGCAAAAAAGGCTATTCGGAAGATTATCAGCTTGCAGGGTTGTTTCATGATCTTCTTGAAGATACTGATGCAACGGAAGAGGAGATACTCTTTTATTCAAGCCGTGAAGTTCTTAAATGCGTGAAATTGCTTACAAAGAAGCCGGGATATGATCAGAAACAATATGTTCAGTGCATAAAAAACGATCCTATGGCTTTTGAGGTAAAAGCAGCAGACAGAATTCATAATCTGAGCTGTGCATATGAAGCAAGTGAAGAATTCAGAATTAAATATATCAGAGAGTCCGTTCAGTGGTATCTTGATTTTTCTCCTGAGATTCTTATCTTGCTGAAAGAATTAGCTTCAACCTTAAGTATAGAGCTTTCGGAATTTCCTTTCTTGTATGATTAATAAAATGCCTTGTAAACAGTGTGGGTTTACAAGGCATTTTTTCCCTCTTCACGGAAAGTTGGGGAATCATATTACTCACTTTAATCATTTTGTGCTTCGCACTTGGGAACCCCCGGCGAGGGTTCCCAACGAAAAACAGTCCACCGGACTGTTTTTCTCCCCTCCTGCGCTATTGCA
>JAFSGH010000041.1 GCA_017440965.1 Clostridia bacterium
ACAAGTCAATATGCACTTTCGGGAATTTTGCGTGTTTCTACACTTTGCAAAATTGCTACCGTGTTTTGCTTGCTGTCTACGTACAGGTTGCGATGAAAAAACATTTCTTCTTTGTCTACTGCGGATCAATTTTTGATATAGAAAGCAAAAACAACCACCGGTGTTGAGAAAATTCAACGACTGCGAGGTTGTTTTTTGACCACAGTTTATCCCACATCTGCAACCGGAACAGGCGGAGACAACGGAAACAAAAGCGCTAAAGACGATGCGGTTTGGAGCGGAAATGGTTAGAAATGACCGGAAGTGGCTATAAATCAGGTGTTTTCTACCATTTGGGAGCAGGATGTCGGGAGTTCCGGGTTGCTTTGCTGAGACCGTATGGGAGGTGTGACAGTGTATCGTTTTGTATAAAAACAGCCATCCGGAGGATCATTCAGGATGGCTGTTTAAATTATTGTAGAGCTTATGCGGTTAATTCTTTGAATAAGTCGGGAAGGTGATGGAGGTCTGTGAGGATCTTGAGCAGATCCATTATTATCCATCTGAGACGGTAAATGAAATCATTTTCGGGGAGCACTACTGTCTGAAGCTCCTCAGTGTTTTCAACAAAGTCGGAGGTTTTAATGAATGTAAAATCACATTCAGCGGCACTGTGGTCAGAAATCGGCTTGCCGTTACCGTTTAATACCTCAGTATATCTGAAATCATTTACAACAACATCGACACCGCCGCCTGCCTTATACATAAATCTTTCGACGGAATCCCAGTTACCCCAGGCCTCAAGACCTGAAATATGCCACTTGTAAAGATTAAAATAATCACCGTTGTTGTGATATTCTATCCAGGCATCCTTGAGACCGCACTCAAGATAAAGTGTCTTATAAAGAGCACCGTCATCCTCGTGAACATGCATATGGTTGTTGAAGTCGCCTGTTACTATCACAGGTCTGTCATTTTCTGCAGAACGGGCATTTATGAATTCTGCCAGCTGCTTATACTGACTTGATCTTGCTGAAACGGAACCCTTACCGCCGTAAGCGTCAGCGTGAATATTATAGAAATCCACATATATGCCGTTGCCGATATCAATTACGGTGTAAACGAAGCCCTTGGGTGTAAGCTCATCGGAGCCGTCTGAAAGAATGCCGCTGGCATTGTCCCAGGGAATTCTTGTTTCATTGTAAACGGGCATATCCTTTGTGAATATATTGAGGCCGTCGCCGCCGGGAACACCGCCCGTAGGATTGGTCTTATAGTTGAAGTCACTCATATTTTTAATAAGCTGTGAGTGATATCCGAAATCCTCCTGAACAGCAGCAATATCGAAATTATTTCCTGAAAGATACTTTCCTGCCAATAACTGATTTTCTGCAACATTTTCACCGTAAAATACACCGAAGGGAAGTCCTGCAACATTGAAATTGACAGTCTTTATACTATACTTTTCGGATGCATCATAATCATAAAGCTTTATATCAAAATATTCGGTGTATGATGTTTCGTTACAGATGTAGCTGAGACGCCAATATATCTTATCATAATCTCTGAAGCCCCCGATATTTCTATCTTTCAGATAATCTCTGTATAAGATACCGTATTCATCCTGCTCGGCAAGGACCTCTGCACGCCTGAAGGTAAGAGGCTTTGTATAATCAATGTCACCGTTTTCATCCTTTTCCCAGTAATTAGGATTTTTTTCTGAATTAACGGTAAATCCGCGCCAATCATAAACGCCGTTGAGAGATACCATACATTCTATTTTTGTCGTTCCTGCAGGAAAAACAAAAGTATAGGAAAGATCGTTAAGCTCGCGGGATACGGTATAGTCACCAATATCGCTTTTATCCTTGATAGCATAGGACTGACGGCTCGGGAATTCCATCTGATAAAGCTTTGATTTGTAAAGGAAGGGAGACATTTCGACCTGAACATCGTTTTCTGTTTCAAAGCCTGAGGCATTTGCGATCATTTTGTTTTCAGAACCCGATATAATTAAGCAAGAGCAGCTGAGGGTCAGAACAAATGCGAGAAGCATACAAAGAAATCTTTTCATATTACTTTTTCTCCTGAAATATTGATTTAACATAATATTAACATATTTTTTGTTTGATTTGTTAATAAACTATGAATAAAAATACTTCTGTCCGAAAAAAATTATTCTGTCTGAAAAAGTGCTGTATCAGCTGAGAAAAGCGCTGACATACTCTTCATTTTAGTTTATTGACTATTAATAAATATTATGATATTATAAAACCACTAATCGATCGGAGGAATAATTTTTATGTCGATGGCAATGAGAATAATTATTATAATAATGACTATTCTTCAATTCCTCTTCCCCTTCTTTGACTTTGATATCCCTGAAGAAGAAACAACGGGAACTGTAATTGAAGAGACTACAACCGCTCCTGACGGCGGTGAGGAGTCCTGCTCACACTTCGGCGGTAAGGCAACCTGTCTTGAAAAGGCAATATGCTTACTTTGCGGAGAATATTACGGTGAGTTAGGCTCTCATGTATATAATACAGAAGTAACAGAAGCAACATGTACCGAGGACGGCTATACAACCTATACCTGTAATACCTGCGGTGATTCATATGTTGCTGATACGGTTGAAGCAAAGGGACACAGCTATGTGAACACAACTGTTGCTCCCACCTGCTTTGAAAACGGTTATACATATCACACCTGCTCTTCTTGCGGACATACCTATAAGGATGAGGAAGTGCTTGCAACAGGTCATAATTATATTCCTGTCAGCTTTGAGCCTACCTGTGAAGCCGGCGGATATACAGTATATACCTGCGAAGGCTGTAAGGATGCATATACGGAAAATACATCTTCTGCATTAGGTCATAGCTATACTGAGGTAATAACTGTTCCGACCTGTACCGAAGGCGGATATACGACCTATACCTGTGATAACTGCGGCGATTCTTACACCGGTGATGAAAAGGCTGCTCTCGGACACAGCTTTGTAAACTATCTGTCAGATAACAATGCTACATGTACCAAGGACGGCACAAAGACTGCAAAGTGTGAAAACGGCTGCTATCTTACCGATACGGTAGCTGATGTCGGCTCCATGAAGCCCCACACCGATGAAAACAAGGATAAGCACTGCGATGTGGGCGGCGAAGAGCTTTATATGGAATTTACACATCTTACCTATCCCGAGGAAGCAGTAAAGTCTGCAGATGAATGGGGACTTTCAATGTCACAGATCTTGGCACGTGCAGATGCAAGTGAAGCTACATATACTGCAAATAAGGGTTATACGGATATGAACGGTATCCTTGAATCTCCCTATTATACAGTTAAGGTTGACGGTGTTTCCGTTCCCGTATATGCAGCTTTGACATATTCCGGTGAATTGGGAGAAGGTGTGCTTCATTCCTATTCCGAAATTTATATTGAGAAGGATACATACAACACATTCGAATTAGAGATCAATTCTGCAGAGCTTACTATTGAGAATGCAGCATTGCTTCCCGAATCTCTCGGCAAGACTGTAAATGTAGCAGACGGAAAGGCAACAATTATCCTTTCCGGCTACGGTGTATATACATTTATGTTCAATGATAATGATCAGGCTTATACATATACTCTCTTTGTCCGCGAGGAGATCGATGAGGATGCTGAGATCGCAGCACTCAGGGCTCAGGGTTATACCGTTACTGAAGTAAGCGGATATCTTGCAGACTGGGAATACACCTGCTTCAGCGGTCCTGCTACAAGTAATAATGTAATCTATTTCCGTAAGGGTGCTTATGTCACAGCAAAGCATATGCACGATATCTCAAGCGATGAGCTCAATTCCTCTATAGCAGAAGACGGAGCATCCGCAAATAACGGTATAGGTCTTAACAGATATCCCTTTGTAAGTGCACATAATACAAACAATATAAAGCTTCTGGGCTACGGTGTGCTTGATCTTACTCATCTTGACAGAGGTGAAAGAAGAGGCGTTGTATTCTCGTTTGCAAATAATGTTGAGGTACGCGGTATAAAGATCGTAAATGCTCCCGAATGGTCATTTATAACCTACAGATGCGATACTGTCACTATCAAGAATGTTGATGTATTCGGCTACCGTCTTAATTCTGACGCATTCGATATCTGTAATTCAAAGAATGTTACGGTTGAAGGCTGCTTTGCACGAAGCGGTGATGACATCTTCGGTGTCAAGGCTCTCGGCGGTGATGAAAATGCCATCACGGATAATATCGTATTTACAGATTGCTATGCATGGGCAGCCAAGGCAAGAGCCTTCGGTATCTTCGGTGAATGTAACAGAAATATATCAAATGTTACCTTCAAGGACAGCTTCGTTCTTTGCCACGATGCTGACTGGGACTATGACAGAATTCCTGCTATCGGTCTTGTAATTGAAACTGCCGATGCAAACAACGGTGCTATTACATTTGACGGTATCACATTTGAAAATATTGAGATCTGTCGTAACGATGCAGCGGCAATGAACTGTATCATCTTCAACGGAATTTCTAATTTCACCGTAAAGGATATTCTCTTTAAGAATATTACTTATAAGTCTTATAATGTTCTCAACAGAATTGTAAATTACGGCGGAAACGGTTCTAATAATTCCATTGCAGCTACATTTGAAGGCTGTACCGCAGACGGAATAAATATTGTTGACAGCAATAAGACATTGTTCTTCTCTGAAGAGTCCTATTGGGGCAACTATATAACAGTCAAATAATTGAAAAACAGCTTCTTTAGCCGAGTGTCCGCAAGGACACTCGGCAGTTTTATTATATAGGAAATTGCTCGCGTTGTGAGCAATTTAGCTTATAACAAGAAACACCTACAGCCCCCAAGATTGGGGGTAGGGGGTTGACAAATCGTAAGATTTTTTCTTATTTTCCCTGCGGCGAGTTTTCTTGTTTATTCGGTAAAACCGGGAAAACAGGTAAATGCGGACCTTCTCAGAATTAAAGAAAATTTTTACGGAAATGTGTAAGGTTTTTACTGAAAAAGGTAGTATTATAGTTGAGAGGCTGAAAGGATGTGATGTTTTGGAAGACAGTCAGATTGTAGAATTGTTCTTTGAGCGCTCGGAACAAGCACTTACGGAGCTGTCTGAAAAATATGAAAAATCATGCAGCAAAATGGCTATGAACATTCTCGGTAACAGAGAGGATGTACTTGAATGTCTGAATGACTCTTATTTAGCATTGTGGAATAAAATACCGCCGCAAAGACCTGAGAATCTGAAGTATTATTTTTACCGCATTGTAAGAAATAATGCAATAAAGCGTTTTCGTTCCAATACTGCAAAGAAAAGATACGGCTGTTATGACATTTCTTTTCAGGAATTGGAGGAGTGTATACCGTCTGAAAGGAATATGCCCGATAGTGAGCTTTTGTCTGAAGTAATTACAGGCCTCTTGAACAGCTTTCTTGAAAAGCAGAATACTGTTGACAGAATAATCTTTGTAAGACGGTACTACTTTTGCGACAGTATAGCTGAAATATCCGAAAAGGTTAACCTGACGGAAAATAATATTTCCGTAAAACTCAGCAGAATGAGAAAAAGATTAAAGAGCCATTTACAGAAAGAAGGTATAGATATTTGAAAAAGGAGGATCTGTCCGCTGCTATCAGTAATATTGATATCAAATATATAGAAGAAGCGGAAAAATGTGATATGAAATTTATAAATAAAAAAAATACTAAATTCACGCGTTTTGTTATTGCGGCAATTATTATTTGTCTGCTCTTAAGCATAACTGCATATGCAGGAATGACTCTTACAGACTGGAAGCCGACCATAAGCTTTTTTGATGAAAGCGGTAATAAAACTCAGGTAAGCGTAAGCGATGAAGCATTTTTTAAGGAGTTGCCCGATAATCTTCCTGTACTTCAGGAGTTTGAGCCGAAAATCTCAATGACAAGAGCTGAGCTTGAGGCGCTGTTAGGCTTTGCGGTTCTTGACAGTACGCTTTCAGACAATGATACATTGTATTACAGCACGATCTGTAATCATAAGAATGATAATATTGCAAGGGTAGATCTCTGGTGTCCGATGCTTATAAGCGAAAGTATTATGAAGCATATTGATATGTCGGTACAGATTCTATCTGTTGATGCAGAGCAGGGCTTTATAGAACCCTTCAAAGAAGGTACGGATGCTGCAGGCGGTAAGGTTTATCTTGAAAATTATTCTGCAAAAGAATCAGGCATCAATGCAGTCATATATACCTATGCGGATGCACCGACAATGCTTATCGCAACATTTGTTTTTGACGATGTGTATTATCAATTGGATGCCGAAAACTATACCCTTGAAGAATTTAAGGCTGTTCTTGATACATTAGAATAACGGTATCGGCCGGGTGTTTGAGATGAACACCCGGCCAAAACATATTTTTGTCTCAGGAGCGGTGAAAGAAAGGTGAAGAAGAACGCTATTTTTGATTTTGATGAAAAACTGACAGCTTATGTAATAACTTATTAAAAACTGCTGATAATATATCCGAGGATGTGATGATATGAGGTCTTTATGGGAAAATACCTCGGAAAGAATATATTTTGATAAATTAAACGGTAACATCTCTGCTGATGTACTTATTATCGGCGGCGGTATGGCGGGAATTCTTTGTGCATATATGCTTAAAAGTGCGGGAGTTGACTGTATGCTGATCGAATCGGGACGGATCCTTGAGGGGGTAAGTGCCGATACCACGGCAAAGATAACTCTTCAGCACGGTTTTTTGTATGATAAGATAATAAAGCGGTATTCAAGAGAAAAGGCTCAGCTTTATTTTGATTCACAGAGAAAGGCTCTCAGAGAGTATGAAAGGCTTTGCAGTATATATCCCTGCGATTATGAGAACAAGGATTCTTATGTGTATTCTCTTGATGACAGAGAAAAGGCGGAGGATGAGGCCACAGCCTTATTGAGCCTCGGGGCGGATGCGGCATTTTGTGAAAATACGGAGCTTCCGTTTACGGTGGCGGGTGCAGTCAGGGTTCATTCTCAGGCTCAGTTTCATCCCTTGAAATTCGGCTTCGCTGTTGCAAAGAGCCTCCCGGTTTATGAAAATACGAAGGCTGTTGAGGTGTCAAAGGAAAAGGTCAGAACGGGAAACGGGGAGATAAGGTATAAAAAGCTGATAATTGCCACACATTTTCCGATACTTAATAAGCACGGAGGATATTTTATAAAAATGTATCAGCACCGCTCATATGTCACGGCACTTCAGGGCGCTGAACCGGTGAATGCAATGTATGTTGATGAAGCGGATAAGGGAATGTCCTTCAGAAGCTTCAAAAATATGCTCCTTATCGGCGGCGGAGACCACAGAACGGGTAAAAAGGGCGGAAACTGGAAAGAGCTTGAGGAGTTCAGACAAGCACATTATCCCTCATCAGAAGTAGTCTTTCGATGGGCGGCACAGGACTGTATGACACTTGACGGTATTCCTTATATCGGCCGGTATTCAAAAAATACTCCCGATGTTTTTGTTGCAACGGGCTTTAATAAATGGGGGATAAGCTCTTCGATGACGGCGGCAATGATACTGAAGGAGCTTGTCTGCGGCAGAGAAAGTGAATATGCTTCGCTGTATTCTCCTATGAGAAGCATATGGCATCCGAAGCTCTTTGTAAATGCCTTTGAGACACTTACGGGACTGCTCACTCCCTTCTCTCCGAGATGCCCTCATCTCGGCTGTGCTCTGAAATATAATCCATATGAGCATTCCTGGGACTGCCCCTGCCACGGCTCACGCTTTTCCGAGAGCGGAGAGCTGCTTGACGGTCCCGCAACGGACGGCAAGCGGATAAGATAAGCATTAAGCTACAAATGAAAAAAGATCCGTATCGGAGTCCGATACAGATCTTTTTTATGTGAATTACAGATCCTCATAATTGATCTTTTTATCCTTATAATAATATTCCTTATCTCTGTCACTTATCTCGCGAAGAACTCTGCAGGGATTGCCTACGGCTACCACATTTGACGGAATATCCTTTGTTACAACGCTTCCTGCCCCGATAACTGAGTTATCGCCTATTGTTACGCCCGGCATAACAATAACTCCTGCACCCAGCCAGCAGTTTTTACCTATGTGAACGGGGAGGTTGAACTGATACTGCTTTTCACGAAGCTCGGGAAGAATGGGATGGCCTGCCGTGGCAATTACAACATTAGGTCCGAGCATTGTACCGTCACCTACATATATATGTGTATCGTCAACTAAGGTCAGACCGAAATTTGCATAGACATTTTTTCCGAAATGCACGTGCTTTCCTGCCCAGTTTGCGTGAAGCGGCGGCTCAATATAACAGCTTTCGCCGAATTCTGCAAACATACTTTTAAGCATTGTCTCTCTCTTTTCCTGCTCTGAAGGTCTTGTCATATTGAAATCATAGAGCTTTTCGAGACATTTTAACTGCTCTGTCATTATCTCCTCGTCACCGGGAGCATATATTTTTCCTGAATGAAGTAAATCCATATTAGTCATAATACCACCTCTGAAGAGATGATATTATGATAAGTGAAAAAAGTCAATATTGATTATTTATTCAGAAGCCATATTCCGAAATTAAGATATCCTGCAAAGCTTACCCATAGAATATATGGTATCTGAAGATAAGCCGCAAGGGAAGAGAGCCTTTTGTAGCCGAGATAGGTAAGAATGATAGTAATGAACATAGCGATAATCCATATAAAAGAAAAGAGATATGCTCTGAAATTGAAAAATATCAGACTCCATATGAAGTTCATTACAAGGCTTGAGGCATAAAGGAGCAGGGCAGTGTCTGCCTTAGCTTTGTGTTCATCCCGTTTAAGCAATACGATCCCTGAGCTTACACCCATAAGGATGTAAAGCACAGTCCATACAACGGGAAAAAGAAAAGACGGCGGTGACAGCGGCGGAGTGTTGATATCCTCATATATGTTCATATTGCCACGGGTAAGAAAAGCTGAAAGGCCGCCTATGGCAAGCGGGATAAGAATTGCGGCGGCGAAGCTAAGAACTGCCTTTTTTATATCTTTTTTCATAAATGCTCTCCTTTCTTATTCCTTATTATTTATATGCCGAAGGCTGAAAAAAATTCAAAAAAATATCCCGACACCAAGAGTCGGGATAAAAGTATGAAATATGATTTATTTAAGCCTTAAGCCGTCCGAAAAAGCTTTTCCGACCTTCTCGCCGAGGGCAACATAGTCGTGATTTGCGGGATCATAGGTTATAGGCTTAAATTTCTGAAGATCTATTTTTCCGTCTGTTAATATCTTCTCATCTGCCGTGACATTTAATATCTCACCTACAAGACGGCAGCTGTCCTTATCGTAAGAGATAAGCTTACATTCAAGAGTGAAGGGAAGCTCATTGAATACGGGAGCATTTATAAGCTCGCTTTTTTCATAGGTCCAGCCTGCCTTTTTTATCTTATCCTTTGTATCATTGCCTGAAGCGATGCCTACATAATCTGCCGCAACGGTATTTTCAACCGTGGGGATGCTTACTGTAAAGCAGCCTGTTTCAAGAAGGTTTTTCGTTGTCTTATGATCCTCTGAAATGCAGATGGAAATTTCCTTTTCTTCACTGATACCGCCCCAGGCAGCATTCATAGCGTCAGGTGTTCCGTCATTATCAAATGTGCCGATTATCAGCACGGGCATAGGATAGATCATAGGCTTTGCGCCAAAGCTTTTTCTCATATTCTTTTCTCCTTTTTTATTATATAGGAAATTGCTCGCGTTGTGAGCAATTTTGCTTATTATATAGGAAATTGCTCGCAATGTGAGCAATTTTGCTTATAACAAAAAACACCTTTTCGCCCCCAAGATTGGGGGACAATGTCATTAAGTTAAGGAAAACCGAGTTTCACAATGTTGTGAGGTTCGGTTTTTTTGTAACTTTTTTCAAAAAAACACTTGACATACAGAATAAAATGTGCGCCTTTTTGTTAACTTTCGTTAACAAAAAGGCCTTTG
>JAFSGH010000042.1 GCA_017440965.1 Clostridia bacterium
AATTCGTATTTTAATTGCTGACTTCTTGTTTCATTAAACATTTTTATCACCCTTTTTCTGCTTCTATTATACCATTTTTCTTGGCTTTTGTACAGAAAAAAAGCCCACTCCTATTTGGAATGGACTTTGTCAGCAGTCTGGCGGATGAGTCTTTGGCTCATCCGTCTTTCTTTTTCTAAGGTTAATTACTGAAACAAGAAAACGGCTGCGCAGTACGCCTCAGGCGAACCGTTTTCGCTGAGTCCGTCTCCGAGGAAAGCTTACTTTCCTTGGAGGGACATATAATCTTTTTGCATTACGGGAATAAATTTCCTGTAATACAAAAAAATCACCTCATTTCCCAAAGTCGGGAATGAGGTGAAAAAGCAATATCTTATTTTCTGTCATCCGAAATACCCGATGTTTTCTCTTACATATTTCAGAATATAGCTGTCAAGCAGCTCAAGCTCCATAAAGGCGTTATCAAAATCGTCGAAGGGATATGCTCTGCTGAGTGCATCATATTTTTCCCTGAATTCGGCCTTCGTTCCTCCGGAATTGATATCCGCAAAATCGTTGATATCAATATTATTTTCCGCAATAAAATCCTCAAGCAGCTTCTTGTGCTCAAGTGCGCCTATCTTTTCAAGGCAGGAAAATATCTCCTCAAGCTCCTCTTTCTGACTGTTAAAGAAAAATGTGCAGAGCCCGCCGTCATAAACCTGCATCTCATAATTTTCACAGATATAATATACTCTCTCCTTTTCGTTTAGGCTGTCAAGCCCCTCTTTGAAAGAGCTTTTGGAAAAGACCTTATCCGTCACACGGTAAATAAGAGCATCGTGAAGCTCGAAATCACTTAATGACATCAGCTCTTCAACTGACATATCCATATAGTCATTATATTTTCCTATACCGTCTATAACCGCAGGCACAATAACTCCCGGGAGCTTAAACAAAAAGCTATTACAGGAAGAAAAACCAAAAATACAAATAAGACACAATACTGCCGCTATAAATTTTTTCATAATATCCGCCTCCTACCAAGCTCTATTTTAGCAGATATACAGAAAAAAAACAACAATAAATCACCTGCAGTCTCCCGAGGGAAGCTGCAAGTGATTTTTCCTATTATTTCATCGCAACGGAATTATTAAGCAGCACCGTTGAATAGAGGAAAAGCACGGAATCGGCATTTTCAAAATCCACAACACCCGACAGCACGGAGGACGCGATATATCTGATATCAACCACCGTTATCTTCGAATAGCCCGAAATAAGAAGAGGTGCTAAGGAACTTCCGAAGGAATCGCGGAAAAGCACCAGCTCCTTTTTCTCAGCGGCAGCGGGATTTTCTATAACAGATACTGCAACAGTACCGGAAAGGAATATCTCATAAAGATCAGCACCCTCAGCCTTACTCATATCGTAAACAGGCTTTTCTACAGCCTTTCCCGTATCGTAATTTGTGACCGTACAACCGTCAATGACATCGCTTGTAAGATAGATCATCTCATCTGTAGGAACCTTAAGGCCCGACTGATTGTAATAAACTCCGTAGAAGGGCTGCTCAAGCTTATTTTCCCTGAATATATCCTCAAATGACGCACCCATTGAGGTGCTGAGCTTCTTTGCCACATCAACGATATTCTCCTGCTTCCAGTGTGTATCGGTGGTATAATAATCATCCGCACTGAGAAGAGGCATAATATCTATATATTCGGAAAAGGGCAGCTTTTCAGTCATTTTCTCTGCAAATACGCCGTAATCAAAAGCAAGATATCCGTTTTCCTTTGCAATAAAGCAGTTTTTATCGGGAACGACAGTGTGATAGATCTCGGCATCTGTATTTTTTAAATATTTATCATATATATAGGAGAACTTCTCGCCTGCATAGTCTATCATATCATCCTTCATAGGATATTCAAGCTTTGAAAGATGGCCGTCTGCAACAAATATCTTATTATTGTCCTTTTTATTGAAGATATATTCGGATGCATATGCCTTGATGCTCCTGAAAAGGTCTCTGAGGGGGAACTGATCGGGAGAAGCATTCTCAAATTCGCTCATATATTTTCCCGAAAGCACTGCTTCAAAAGAAAGATCAGGCAAAAGAGAAAGTGCGCGCCTTTCGGATTCGGAATATTCGGTAGGCTCCTTAAGCATAAACCAGCCTGTAAAGCCGAAGATAAGAGAAGCTGACACAACGACGGTAGCTATATATTTGATTTTGTCTTTCATTCTGTCAACCTCCTCAGAATCTGAAATAAAGGAACGGATTAAATGATCCGTCTACAAGATACGCGGTACAAAGCACGATTATCACTGCGGCAAAAACAGGGGAAAGCACGCTTATAACGGCATCTCCCGCCTTGGTCTCCTTCAGCCTTCCGACAATATACTTCGGAACGGGAGTAGCACCCACAGCCGCAATAACAAGAATAAGAGCATAGCTTGAAAGATTGTAAAGCCAGAGATCTCCGAAAAGTCCGTTTGCTCCTATACCGAACATACCGCCGATATACTGTATTGCCTCACCCATACCTGCAGCATTGAATATTACAAAGCTTATTACGATAAGGAAAAGCACATAGACACGGGAAAGCACCTTGCTCTTCTTGAGATATTTTCCGAGGAACATCTTTTCAATTGTGAGAAGCACGGCAAAATAAAGTCCCCAGACGATGAAATTCCAGTCTGCACCGTGCCAGAAGCCTGTAAGGAACCATACGGTGAAGATATTTCTCAGATGCTTAAGGGTTGATACTCTGTTTCCGCCCATAGGGATATAAACATAATCCCTGAACCACTGTCCCAATGACATATGCCAGCGTCTCCAGAATTCGGTCACACTCTTTGAGATGTAAGGATAATTAAAGTTCTCCATAAAGGTGAAGCCGAATATCCTTCCGAGACCGATCGCCATATCACTGTAGCCTGAGAAGTCAAAGTAAATATGAAGTGAAAATGCAACGGCATAAAGCCAATAGAAGGCAACCGTCTTTTCATCCGTTGTCTTAAAGCCTTCACAAAGCTCACCGAGAGCATTTGCAATAAGAATCTTCTTGCCGAAGCCCACACAGAAGCGGATAATTCCCTCATATGTCTTCTGCAAGGTATGCTTTCTGTCACGAAGCTCTTTTTCAACATCGGAATATCTTACGATAGGACCTGCAATAAGCTGAGGGAACATCGTGATATATGCTCCGAGATTTACGGGATTCTTCTGAGCGGGCACATCGCCTCTGTAAACATCCACGGTATAGCTTAATATCTGGAAGGTATAGAAGCTGATACCTATGGGAAGAGCAATACGAAGAAGCGGTATACCGAGTCCCGTAGCATTGTTAAAATTCTCAATAAAGAAATCAACATATTTGAAATAAACAAGAAGTCCCAGATCAACGCATACCGACAGTATCATAAATACCTTGGAAAGCTTACTGCCTCTGAATTTCTCGATAAGAAGACCGAAGACATAGCCTACAAGAATGGATATCACCATTATGACAACATATCTCGGCTCGCCCCAGGCATAAAAGATAAGTCCCGAAAGAAGCAGGACAGTGTTTTTCAGCCCTTTAGGTGCAACCGCATATAACAAAAGCACTGCAGGCAGGAAAAAATATAAAAATGAAATACTGGAAAAAAGCATTTTTAATTACTCCTGAAAGAAAAAGGAGCTGAGTTCTTCAGCTCCTTTAAGACTTCTACGGTTTATTAAACTGTGTCTTAAGCAGCTGTTGTCTCTTCTGCTGTCTCAGCTTCGGGATCATATGCTGCGGGGCCGTCTGCTTCGCCGCCTACAAGACCCATATCGCCTGCAACATCGCCGCCCTCAGCCTCGGGAGCTTCCTCCTGCTCGAAGGAAAGAGGAGCCATGATGAAGTATACGAAGTTGCCTTCCTTTTCAACTACCATCTCTTCTGCAGCTGTGCAGATGTTCCAACGAAGGTTTGCGTTGTCCTTAAGAG
The DNA here is from genome assembly GCA_017440965.1 of Clostridia bacterium. Lineage (GTDB taxonomy): Bacteria > Bacillota > Clostridia > Oscillospirales > Acutalibacteraceae > RUG806. The sequence continues at coordinate 3,954 of JAFSGH010000042.1, forward strand.
TTGTGATGAATGCATCAGCGTCTGCATCTGCTTCAAGCTCGAAAACATAGCTTACGAAGGGAATTGTGCCGATCATGGGCATAAATGCTGTACAAGCCTTGAAGCCTGTAACGTCTGCATCAAAGCCTGCAAGATAGCCTGCTTCCATGTCCTGAACCATAGGCATAAATGCAACGATTGCATTTGTTGAAAGAGCTGTTGCGATAGCGTTAGCTGTTGCGCCTTCCTTAGCTGCTTCCTCTTTGAATGCAGCAGCAAGTGTGCCTGCAACTGTAAGCTCTGCAGCAGCTGTTGTTGTCTCTTCAACATTTGTTGTTGTCTCTTCATTGTTACCTGTTGTTGCACATGCAACAAGACCGATTACTACAACGAGTGCGAGTACGATAGCGATTACTTTTTTCATTTTTTTGTTCTCCTTAAATTATGTTTTTTGTTTTTTATATTGAAAACTGCCGTATAACAGTTTACATATACTTTCTTGAAAATATAAACCTTATTTTGAAAGAGCTGCATTCCAGCTGCCCGAATTCTTATCAAAGCTCAGAATAACGGAATAAGCACCGTTCTTATCGCAAAGCTTCAATTCATATGAAAGCTCCGTATCGGCAAAGGGGACAGTCCATTTTATACTGATCTTATCCTTAAGCTCAGTCTCTTCGCCCTCATTCAGTAAGATATTGCCGTCATTATCGGAAACTATGCCGTTTACTGCCGTAAGGACCGAAGCATTTTTCAGATCAAGCGTCAGCTCACATATGACCTCAGTGCCTGCTCTTAAAAGCATTATGGAATCCGTCTCAGCCTGAGATACCGCAACCTCTCCGGTAAGTCTTTCTCCGCCGAGATATATTTCAGGCACGGAGCTTTGCGACATAAGCACAAAGCCGATAAGGATTATCACTGCCACTGCCGCGGCAAGAGAGCCCAGCCGTCTGAAAGGGACAACATTACCTTTTGAAGCCTCTGACGGTGCGGAATTCATAATACGCGAGTAAAGCTCATCGGGAGCCTTTATATTTTTGTATTCTTCCAGAAAATCTCTGTCAGGCATCGAATTCCTCCTTCTTCAAAAGCGTTTTAAGCTCATCCCTTGCACGGGATAATCTCATTTTTACTGCGGAGGCGGATAATTTCAGCATTTTTGCGATATCTTCCACGCTGAAGCCTTCAAGATAATGAAGCACCGTAACGGCTCTCAGCTTCTCGGGCAGAGCTTCAACAGCCTCAAGCACCGAATAGCTTTCCTCACTGAAATGCTCTTTATATGAAATATTTTCTGCCGCACTGAGCTCCTCGTGGCTTCTTCTGCTGTTTTTACGGTATATATCGTGACAGCGGTTTACCGTTGCACGGACGAACCACGCCTTTTCGTGCTCTCCGGAAGAAAACAGAACAGTCTTTTCCGTGTATTTCAGAAAAACATCCTGAACGGCATCCATAGCATCCTCTGTGTTCTGAAGCTGCATAAGCGCAATTCTGAACAGCATATCGGAATATTTATTATAAACCGAAGCTATGTCCCTTTCAGGCATCGGAAATCTGCCCAATTTACTGCCTCCTATCTGTAAAACGTTTCAAAATATCAAAAGGTCACATAAAAATCAAAAATTTTCTGAAAAATAATTATTTGGTTCTTCACGGAATGTTGGGGAATGATGTCGGCACGGGAGTGCCGGGGAAAAGTTTTGCTTGAGCTTTTTCAAAAGCTCACGGTGTCAAGAGGCAGAGCCTCTTGTCGCACTCCGCAGAGTGCGAAATCTCTTATGCTTCCAATAGCGCAGGAG
>JAFSGH010000043.1 GCA_017440965.1 Clostridia bacterium
AGGTAACAGTGATAACAGCATCACCCTCACCGATAGCTTCGACATTACCGTTTTCATCAACCTTAACAACTGTTTCATCGCTTGAAGAGAATGTTACTTCCTTATTTGTAGCATCATCAGGTGTAACAGTAACCTCGATCTTATCTGTTTCACCTTCGGTAAGCTCTATCTTATCCTTATTGACCTTAATTTCATCAACAGGGATAACAGGCTTGTTGACCTTAACGGGAATTTCCACATATATATCGGGATCATCCTTAGATGTAACAGTGATAACAGCATCACCGTTACCGATAGCTTCGACATTACCGTTTTCGTCAATCTTAACAACTGTTTCATCGCTTGAAGAGAAGGTTACTTCCTTATTTGTCGCATGACCAGGCTTAACCGTAACTTCGATTTTATCTGTTTTACCTTCGATCAGCTCTATATTGTCCTTATTGATCTCGATCTCATCAACGGGAATCTTGACAGTCACTGTAAGAGTTTTTGTAATCCCAGGGTTATCCTTGGAAATAATTGTAATTGTTGTTGTGCCTTCGCCGACAGCGGTAATATTGCCGAGAGTGTCCACCTTTGCAACTGAAGGATCTGATGATTCATAAATCAGCTCTTTGTTTGTTGCATCTTCATTTACGGATGCATCAACATTCTTTTCATCAAAGATATTGAGTGTGAAATCATCAGAGGCAGTAATATCTGTTACAGGAGTCTTTACCGTGACAGTTACTGTTTCTTTTACATTAGGATTATCCTTTGAAATAACGCTAATTGTAGTTTTTCCGTCAGAAACAGCAGTGATGTTGCCGTTATTGTCTACTGTTACAACGCTTTCATCATCTGAAATGTAATAAATCTGTTTATCTGTTGCTTCTTCAGGTGTAACAGTCGCGGATATCCTATCTGTATCTCCCGGAGTAAGCACAAATTCATTGTTTTCAACAGTTATATCGCTTACAGGTATCTTTACCGTAATCTGAATGCTGTCACCCTTTGTGGGATCATCCTTTGAATAAACTGTAATTGTTGCTGTTCCATCGCCGACAGCTTTAATATTGCCGTCCTTGTCAACTGTAACGATGCTGTCATCACTTGTCTCAAATATTATATCCTTGACCGTAGCATCGTCAGGCTTGACATTGACCTTTATTTTACTCTCATCGCCGTAATTTATCGTTATATCGCCGTTTTTGACAATTTCAACACTTTCAACCGGTTTCTTAAAATATCCGTATAAGATAACATCATCTTCAGGCATAATAAAGCTGTTGCCTGAAACATATACATCGTCTGTATACCATCCGACAAAAATGTAAGCATCGAGGTGAAAAGCATCTTCAACATTTACTTCAATGCCTGATCTGTAATACTCAGTTTCGGGAAGCTCAGGGGCGCCGTCGGGAACAGGATAGCTTTCATCATATAAGAATTCAACCTTGTAAAGCTTGATCTTATTCCATGAACCGATAATATGCACATCGTTTTCGATTACAAAAGAGGCGCTGCTGATATCCGCATCATTTGTAGACCAGCCTGAAAACTCATATCCGTCAGCAAAGGGGAGGGAAGATACATAAACAGTTGAGCCTTCATCATACTCCTGAGGAGCAGTAACACTTACACCGTCAGGAATATCCGTTCCGATAAATTCATAGGTTACCGTAAATTTTTCAGGTGCCTCAGGAACCTTATAGGTCAGATAGCCTCCGTCTTCTTCAAAGGTTGCATAAAATGCGGAAATGGGAGGATTGGGATTCTTTTCATATTCCTCCTGACCGCCGAGCTTTGCATAACAGCAATTGAATACACCGTCATAAAGACTGGTAAGAGAATCTGTCGTCCAGCCGTCACCTGCATAAATCGTTACAAGCTCTTTGCAGAGATAGAACATAAAACGCATTGATTTGACCTTTGATGTATTAAAGCTGCTGAGATCGAGAGTTTCAAGAGCAAAGCAATTTCTGAACATTGCGGCAAGACTTGTAACATTCTCAGTGTTCCATCCTGTAAAGTCAGTGTATTTAAGATTATTGCAATTTTGGAACATAGCTTCCATTGTTGTAGCATTTTCTGTTTTGAAATTCTTTCCGCCGTAAACACCTTCAAGAGCGGAAAAGCCGTAGAATATAAAGCTTGAGGAGGGATTTGCACCGACACCGCCGTCACCTGCAATATAGACATCATATCTGTTTGCACCTGCCTTTTCTGTAGCATCGGCATTCAGATTCATCCATGCCATAACGGTTCCGCTGTCAGAAGAAGCTGAAATATCCCAGCTTTCCAAAGCTGCGTCAATTGCATCGTAATCGATTTCATCAAGAAAAGTAACATTAACTATCTTGTTATAATATCTGTGAAAGTCAGCGCTCGAAGCGGCAGTAAACTGCATCATAACAGGATATGATCCTTTTGCATTTGCCGACAGGACCGTAACAGGGAACATTGTTAAAACCATAAGCAATGCCATAAGTAATGATACAATTCTTTTTGCGTTTAACGTTTCCATGGTTATTCTCCTTTAAAGAAATAATCTACGCAAGTTAATTTTATCATACGCGTGTGGTAAAAACAACTTATATATATTAATTATGAAAATGTTTACACATTAGTAAAATAAAAATCACTTAAATAAAATAAAACAAGAAAACCGTGCTTACTAAGAAAATAAGCCCGGTTTTTTTTGGATTAAAAAAGTGTTTTTTGTTTATAAATTTTTTAAAGAATTATCATTATAAATGAAATATAAACATGTGACATAATTTGTTCATAATGTTTCAAAAATTTGATATCAATTAATTATGCAAATCAATTGATATCAGGTAGAGAATTTTATAAAAGTTTAAAATATGCAAAGTACTGTTCAGAATATATATTGCACTCGGCTGACGAAATGTGCCTATGGCGATGATATACACACTGCCGTTTGATGATATGCGAGGCCTTAGGCTCAAACAAGAAAACGGCTTCGCCGTACGCATCAGCGACCGTTTTCGGTGAGTCTTTCTCCTAGGAAAGCTTGCTTTCCGTTCGGAGGGACATATAATCTTTTTTCATTATAGGAAGGAATTTCCTATAATGAAAAAAAGAAGTAGCTTTTGATAAACAAAAGTTACTTCTTCATTTGGCGGAGAGTAAGGGATTCGAACCCTTGATACGCTTATGACGTATACACGATTTCCAATCGTGCTCCTTCGGCCAACTCGGACAACTCTCCAAAGGTCGAAAGTAATTATAACTGAACTTTTCTAAAAAATCAAGACTTTTTTTATATTTTTTTAAGAAACTTAGCTTTTATTTTTCATGTCATTGTAATTACTCGCTCTGAAAGCTCCTTAAGCTCATCGAAGGTCTTAACCGTGCTGAATTCATTTCTTAGCTTTGCAGAACCGCGAAGTCCCTTTGTGTACCATAAGGCGTGCTTTCTTATTTCGCACATTCCGAGATTCATACCTTTTAATTCACAGATGCTTTCGGCATGAGAGAGCATAATTTTCATTCTTTCCTCAGGTGACGGATCCGGAGAATATGTACCGCCTTCAAAAAATTCATTGATCTGCGAAAAAAGCCAAGGGCGGCCGAGAGAGCCTCTACCGACCATAACAAGGTCACAGCCTGTTATTTCATACATTTGCTTTGCTTCCTCGGGAGTGAAAATGTCTCCGTTTCCGATGACAGGAATTTTGACGGCTTTCTTAACTTGAGTGATCATTTCAATGTTGACAGGAGGCGCATACATCTGTTCTTTTGTTCTTCCGTGGATTGTAATTGCTGCGGCACCGTTTGCTTCGGCAATTTTTGCAAATTCAACACAATTGATGCTTGAAGCATCCCAGCCGGTCCTGAATTTCACGGTAACGGGAATACTTACACTTTCTGATACTGCTTTAATAATTTTGCCTGCAAGGGGAGGATCCTTCATAAGATAGCTGCCTGAACGGTTTTTTATTATCTTCGGTGCGGGACAGCCCATATTTATATCAATAATATCAGGCTCAAAGCTTAATGCATAACGAGCGGCTTGGGCCATTGTTTCAGGCTCATTACCGAATATCTGAATTGCAGTCGGATGCTCACGCTTATCGATTCGCATTAATTCCTGAGACTTTTTATCGTTCATGCTTACGCCCTTTGCGCTTACCATTTCGCCTACGGTATAAGCAGCTCCGAAGTTCTTACATAATATTCTGAAGGGCATATCCGCAACGCCCGCCATAGGAGCTAATGAAGCATAACCTTTAATTTCAACATTACCAATTTTCATCTGATCACCCTGAAATGTATATTATCATAAAATTTCTTAAAAATAAAGTAGCCTTTTGCAATTATTTGTGCTATTATTAAATAAATATGTATTCAGGTGATAATTATGAAATATTTACTTGTTGACGGAAACAGCCTTATAAACCGTGCTTTTTACGGCATTAAGCTGTTAAGTGCTAAGGACGGTCATTTTACGAACGCTATTTACGGCTTTTTCAATATAATACTTGGACTCGATGAAAAGTATGCTCCTGACAGTATTATTGTCGCATTCGATGTGCATCATCCCACCTTCAGACATAATATGTATGCTGAATATAAAGCAGGCAGAAAGAGTCCTCCTTCTGAGCTTATAGAACAGTTTGAGCCTGCAAAAAAGCTGATTGAAGCTTACGGCTGCAAAATTGTTGAATGTCCGGGATATGAAGCTGATGATATCATCGGCACGCTTTCTGCCGCTGTCTCAAGTGATGATTTTTGTTATATTGTAACAGGTGACAGAGATTCCTTGCAGCTGATAAGAGACAACGTATCGGTTCTTCTTGTGTCCACTAAAATGGGCAAGACGCAGACTGTTGAATATGATAAAAAGCAGCTTTGGGAGGACTACGGAGTTTCTCCTGAGGGAATGATTGAAATTAAGGCCTTGCAGGGAGATTCCTCAGATAACATCCCCGGTGTTCAGGGAATAGGCCCTAAAACCGCAGGTGAGCTTATTAAGAAATACGGTACCATTGATACTGTATATGAAAATATTGACAGCATTGAAGTTACGGCAGGTGTCAGAAATAAGCTTATGGCAGGAAAGGAAAGTGCCTTTTTTTCGAGACAGCTGGGTACTATCTGTCTTGAAGCTCCGATTGAAAGAAATATGTCAGCGTATTGCTCTGATACAAAGAATACGGATGTACTTTTAAGAGAGCTTACAAAGCACGAGATGTTCAAGATAATTTCAAGGCTTCATCTTGATGATGAAAGGGAGAAGGCTCTTAAGCGTGAAGATACCGATGAAGCTCCCTTGGCGGCCTTTAATATTGAATACGCCGATTCTGATAAGCTATTCGATAAGCTTTCGGTGCGTAGCAGATTATACCTTTGCTTTGAGTATTCGGACAGAAGTATCATTTCTGCTGTGATCTATACTGATTCTGATATATTTATAATTGAAAATAATAATCTTATATTTAATAGCATTATGAAAAGACTTCTTGAGTCCGAAGCAGAGAAGTTTACTGATGATTGCAAAAAGCTGTATTATTATTGCTATGACAACGGTATCGAGCCTCTGAATATCATTTTTGATATAAATCTTGCCGCTTATCTTCTTGATGCAAATTCATCTGACTACTCTGTTCAGTCTCTGGCACTTTCCTATAATATCAAGTCGGTGTCATTAAGTCCTTCAAATAAGATAACAGAAGAATATATATCCGGTAATAAGGATTTTATTGAAAGAGCCTCTCTTATTAAGCCTTTGTCTGACAGATTATTCTCGATAATTACCGAAAGAGAACAGACAGAGCTTCTGAAGAGCATTGAAATACCGCTTTCCGCAGTTCTTGTTTCAATGGAAAATGTCGGAATGAAGGTTGATGTCAAGGGTATTGAGGATTTTTCCGAGGATCTGCAGCTTAGAATAAATGATATGGAACAGGCAATATATTCTCTTGCAGGTGAAGTCTTTAATATTAATTCTCCCAAGCAGCTCGGTGTTATCCTTTTTGAAAAGCTTGGCCTTCCTTCAAAGAAAAAGACAAAGACAGGCTATTCCACCAGTGCTGATGTTCTTGAAGCACTTGCTGATGAATATGAGATCGTTTCACTGATTCTATCATACCGAACATTTGCCAAGTTGAAATCCACATATTGTGACGGCTTATTAAAGGCTGTGCATAATGACAGCCGCGTCAGAAGCACCTTCAATCAGACTGAGACACGTACGGGAAGACTATCTTCAACCGAGCCGAATCTTCAGAATATCCCCGTAAGAACTCCTCTGGGAAGAGAAATGAGAAAATTCTTCATTGCGGAAGACGGTTATGAAATAATCGATGCTGACTATTCACAGATCGAACTTCGTGTTCTTGCTGCATTGTCAGGAGATAAGAATATGACTGATGCATTTAATTCGGGTGTTGATATACATTCCGTTACTGCTTCTAAGGTCTTCGGCATAGATATCTCCGATGTTACAAGTGAGCTTCGAAGCAAGGCTAAAGCCGTAAATTTCGGTATAGTTTACGGCATAGGTGCATTTTCTCTTGCAAAGGACATAAAATCTACCCGTGCAGAGGCAGACAGTTTTATAAAATCTTATCTTTCTTTATATTCTTCTGTCAGTTCTTATATGGATAATTGTATTGCATTTGCGAAGAAATACGGTTATTCTGTCACGCACTTTAACAGAAGAAGATATCTGCCTGAGCTCAGCTCATCCAACGGAATGCTAAGAGCATTCGGAGAACGAGTTGCGCGAAACATGCCGATTCAGGGTACTGCAGCGGATATTATAAAAATAGCTATGATAAATGTTCATAAAAGACTAAAAAAGGAATATCCGGAAGCCCGTCTTATTATGCAGGTACACGACGAATTAATGGCAGAGGCTCCTTCAAAGGATGCAAATGCAGTAGCTGAGATAATAAAAGAAGAAATGGAAAATTCCGTTAGAATGGCAGTTAAGTTTACTGCTGATACGGCAGTAGGAAGGTCTTGGTATGATGCAAAGGACTGATATAATTGTAAATGATGCTGTGACTGAAGACTCTCCATTAATTGCTGAGCTTGAAAAAAAATGTTTTTCGCTCCCTTGGAGTGAAGCACAGATTCTTAATGAGATTCAAAGAGAAGACGCCTTGTTTTTGAAGGCTACTTGCAATGACAGCTTTGCAGGATATGTCAGCGGACAGCTTATATATAATGAGTTTTATATATCTAATATTGCTGTCTGTGAGCATTTTCGGGGGCTTGGAGTCGCTTCAGAATTATTAAATGAGCTGATCTGTCGGCTCAGAAAAACCGAATGTGTTTTTATTACTCTTGAGGTACGGGAATCAAATATTCCTGCCCGCAGGCTTTATGAAAAGTTTGACTTCGAAAATCTTGGTATCAGAAAAAACTTCTATAGCCGACCGCAGGAAAATGCCTGTATTTATACTTTATTTTTTCAGAAATGAGTGAATTTTATGAAAATTTTAGCAATAGAATCATCTTGTGATGATACCGCCTCAGCTATTGTTGAGGACGGAAGGGAAGTGCTTTCCTCAGTTATTGCATCTCAGGTGCCCGAGCATATTCTTTACGGCGGTGTTGTTCCCGAGATTGCGTCAAGGCGTCATTGTGAATCGGTTTCAGGTGTTGTAAAAAAGGCACTTGAGGAAGCAAAGCTTTCATTGGATGATATTGATGCAATTGCGTGTACTTATGCTCCGGGGCTTATCGGTGCTTTGCTTGTAGGTGTGAATTTTGCAAAGGGACTGTCTTATAGTAAGAAGCTTCCTTTGATTCCCGTTCATCATCTGAGAAGCCATATCGCCTCCAATTATATAACTCACATTCAGCTTGAGCCTCCTTTTTTAGCGCTTGTCGTATCGGGCGGTCATACTCATCTTATAAATGTCAGGTCTTATACCGATTATGAGATAATAGGGCGTACCCGTGATGATGCCGCTGGTGAGGCTCTCGATAAAGCAGCGAGAACTCTCGGACTTCCTTACCCCGGAGGGCTCAATATGGACAGAGTCTGCAAGGACGGAGATGCTGATGCTTATAAATTTCCGTTCCCCAAGGTTTCAGGCTCCGAGCTTGATTTCAGTTTTTCAGGCTTGAAAACTGCTGTTATAAATCTTGTTCATAATCTTAATCAGAAGGGGGAAAACATTGATATTGAAAATATCGGTGCTTCCTATATGAAATGTGTTGTCAACTGTCTTTGTGACAGAACGATGCGCGCAATTGATAAGACAGGTATAAATAATCTTGTGCTTGCAGGCGGTGTTTCGGCAAATTCAGTTTTAAGACGCGAAATGACAAGACTTGCTGATGAAAAGGGAATAGAATTATATTTTCCTGAACTGAAGTATTGCGGTGACAATGCTGCTATGGTAGGTTCACAGGCTTATTATGAATACAAAAACGGCAGTATCGCCTCATTAAAACTTAACGCAACTGCCGCTTTAGATATTGACAAAAATCTGACAATGTAGTATATTAGTACTGATTTGAAATTTTTTTCTTCAAAAGGAGAGATCCAAATGTCACTTACAACAAATAAGTCTATCCTCAGCTGGATAGAAGAAAAAGTTGAACTCGTAAAGCCTGACAAAATTGTCTGGATTGACGGTTCAAAGGAACAGATCGAAGCATTAAGAGCTGAAGCTTGCTCCACAGGCGAAATGATCAAGCTCAATGACGAGCTTCTTCCTGATTGTTATCTTCACAGAACACATCCCACTGATGTTGCCCGTGTTGAAGACAGAACTCTTATCTGCACTCCCACTAAGGAAGAGGCAGGCCCCACAAACCACTGGATGGAGCCTAACGAGTGCTATGAGATGCTCTATAACATTGCCCGTGATTCTTACAAGGGAAGAACAATGTATGTTATTCCTTATTCAATGGGCCCTGTTGGCTCAAAGTTCTCAAAGGCAGGCATCGAGCTTACTGACTCAATCTATGTTGTTCTTAATATGGCAATTATGACAAGAGTAGGCAAGTGCGTTCTTGATGTTCTCGGCGATTCAAATGACTGGGTTCGCGGACTTCACTGCAAGTGCGATATCGACCCCGAAAAGAGATGGATCTGTCAGTTCCCTCAGGACAACACAATTATTTCCGTAAACTCAGGTTACGGCGGAAATGTTCTTCTCGGCAAAAAGTGCTTTGCTCTTCGTATTGCATCCTATCAGGGATGGAAGGAAGGCTGGCAGGCTGAGCATATGCTTATCCTCGGTGTTGAAAATCCCCAGGGTGAGACAAAGTATATCTGTGCCGCTTTCCCCTCTGCTTGCGGAAAGACCAACCTTGCTATGCTTATTCCTCCCGAAGGATATAAGAAGGCAGGCTATAAGGTATGGTGCGTAGGCGACGATATTTCCTGGATCCGTAAGGGCGAGGACGGAAGACTTTATGCTATCAATCCCGAAAACGGATTCTTCGGTGTTGCTCCCGGAACAAATATGAAGTCAAATCCCAATGCTCTTCTTTCAACAAAGCAGGGAACTATCTTCACAAATGTAGCTCACAATCTTGATAACAATACTGTTTGGTGGGAAGGTCTTGATAAGAATCCCCCCGAAAATGCAAATGACTGGATAGGCGAGCCTTGGAACGGCAAGACAAGCGACAAGAAGGGTGCTCATCCCAACTCAAGATTTACTGCTCCCGCAGTTAACTGTCCTTGCCTCAGCTCCGAATTTGAGAATCCTCAGGGTGTTCCGATCTCTGCTTTCGTATTCGGCGGCAGACGCGCAAAGCTTGCTCCCCTTGTATATCAGTCAAAGGATTGGAATAACGGTGTATTCGTAGGTTCAATTATGGCTTCTGAAACAACTGCAGCTGCTGCAGGTGCTGTCGGTGTTGTTCGCCGTGATCCTATGGCTATGCTTCCTTTCTGCGGTTACAATATGGGTGACTATTGGCAGCATTGGATCGAGATCGGTAAGACTCTTGATCCTGAAAAGGCTCCTAAGATCTTCAATGTTAACTGGTTCAGAAAAGATGATGATGGTAACTTCTTATGGCCCGGCTTCGGTGATAACCTCAGAGTTCTCAACTGGATCCTTGACCGTTGCGACGGTAAGGTCGATGCAAGAGAAACTGCTATCGGTTTCGTTCCCTATGCTGATGATATCGATCTTTCAGGTATTGAAGATGAAGTTTCCAAGGAAACTCTTGAATCTATCCTTGTTGTTGATAACGATCTTTGGAAGGGTGAGATTCCCGGAATTGAAGAGTTCTATGCAAAATTCGGCGATAAGCTCCCCGAAACACTCAAGAACGAACTCGACAACCTCAGAACAAGCCTTAACTAAATCAATAGAGCTATACAGCAGTGAAGTGCTGTATAGCTCTTTTTTTATTTTATAGGAAATTGCTCGCAATGTGAGCAATTTAGCTTATAACAAGAAACACCTACAGCCCCCAAGATTGGGGGTAGGGGGTTGACAAATCGTAAGATTCTTTCTTATTGTTTATAAATATTTTTTACTATAATTAAATTTATTATATTTTCCTCGTTCGAAAATAAACCTTTCTCTTCGATGGACTATCCGAAAACGGCAGCCAAGTCGAACATATTTTGATGAAAACTTGTAATTTGTTTTAATTAATTGTAAATTTGAAAAAAATTTTAATTTTTTTGCGTTACTTTTTTCAAATATCGACATTAATAGGATGAACGGATATGTTCGACAAATTTTTGGAGGTGTTTTTTTTGAAAGGTATTCGAAAGCTTTTATCTTTGTTTCTTGTATTGATACTTTTAATTCAAAGTATACCTGTCAGTGCATCAACTGTCGAGTTGTTTTTGAATTCAATGGATGATGTAACTGCCGTTGACGGAAATGAAGAGCAAAATGATGAAAAACTCAGTATGAGCAAAACTGAAGAGGCTGAGATCTTGTATGAGATAACCGATGACAGAACGCTCAATTCAAAGAGCTTTATGCAGTCAGACGGCACACGCCTTATTGCTCAGTATTCCTATCCCGTTCATTATGAAAATGATAACGGGGAATTTGTAGATTTTAATAATACTCTTTCTGAGATTCAGGGGGAAGAGGAAGATATTTCGGATCTTAAGCCTCAAAGCTCTGACATCGATATCAGAATTTCAAAAAAGACCAACGGCAGTAAATTAGTCCGTGTTACAAGAGACAAATATACTATTTCATGGAATTTTTCATCCGTCAATAAGGTTACGGGTGAAGTAACTGATGTTGAGGATGACGGCGATAAGACAACGCTGGAAAATGTATCAAGTGTTGTTTTGTTCCCGAAGGCTTTTGAAGATACAGATATCAGATATACTGTTATCGGAAATACCTTAAAAGAGGATATCATATTGAATTCCGACTCGGCACCCACTGAATTTCAGATCAATTTCAAGTATTCGGGACTTTCAGTCATTCTTTCCGAGGATAAAAAGACAGTCGATTTTGTTAATGATAAAAACGACATAGTATTTTCTCTGTCAGTTCCGTTTATGGAGGATAATTCAGGCAATATATGTACTGATACATATTACGAGCTTGTGGAAGAAAAGAATAATAGCTTATCCTTAAAGCTTGTAACAGATAAGGAATGGCTAAGCGCATCTGAACGTGCTTATCCTATAGTTATTGACCCTTTGCTTCTGACAAAACAGCAGTGGAACGACACAAATTATCAGTCTGCATATATATCTTCACTTCATCCCACGACCAGCTACGGAAAAGGCGGCAGTAATTATGAAGGCAGTTTATATGTAGGTTACGAATACTATGGGGAAAATTCTTCAAGCAACCGTGCTAAGGCAAGAAGTCTTATAAAGTTCGGTTTACCGGCTTTAAGAAAGGGTGACAGAGTAGTATATGCCGAAATGCAGACATTTCTTGTATATGCATATCCCGAAATCACCGTTAATCTACACAGAGTTACGGGTTCATGGTCTCAGAATGAAGTAACCTGGAACAATCAGCCGACATATGACACGATCGTTTCTGAATTTAAGAGAATTCATAATACCGGAGACAACTATAAAAGATTTATTTCATGGGATGTAACAAAATTAGTCAATGGCTGGTATTTGAATGAATATGCAAATAACGGTGTTATTCTTGTATCTCCATCTGAAAACCTGACAGGTCTGAATCATGCAAGATTTTATTCAAGCGGATATACAACAGAATCTGGAGTAAGACCTATTCTTACCGTCTATGTCCGCAATATGTCCGGCTATGAGGATTACTTTTCCTTCACAAGCCTTGATGCAGGCAGAGACGGTACGGTGTCTGTCAATAATTATAACGGTAATGTTGTCAGCACTCATCCTCTTACTCTTGATTGTGGCGGCTTAGCATGTCCTGTTAATATTTCAGCTACCTTTAACGGTAATAAAGGCAACGCACCGTTCTGTTATCTTGGAGAGGGATGGCAGACTAATTACGATCTGTACATTAGAGCTAATCCATATATAACAAGCAGTTCAAGTGACGAAGCAAAGAAATATAAATATTATTTCAATGACTCTGACGGAACCGAGCATTATTTCTATTTTGATAGCTTATCAGCCACAACCGGTAAAGATGAAGACGGTCTGGGCTATACTATGACGATAGATGCAAATATTTCAACAACGGACAGAGTAAATGCCAAATTTATAATAACCGACAAAACCGGTAATCAAATGAAGTTTAACGGTTACGGTAATATTATTTCCATTGTAGAAAAAGAAAGCGGAAAAAGCATAGTTTTTACCTACGAGTCAATTACAAAGACAGATGGGCTAACTTATGAAAGGCTTAAAAGTATAACTGACGGTGCAGGCAGGGTCTATACTTATACATATATATCCTCCGTCTCTCACGCACTTGCCTCAATAAAAGACCCGAATGGAAGATATACACATCTTGTTGTCGGAGACGGATTGCTCAAGAATATTAAGTATCCCGATAATAAAATAGTCTACTTTGAATATGATAACTATAAATTAAAGAAGATAACTGATTTTGACGGAACATATGCAGAGATAGCATATAACAGCACGTCAATTAATACCGCTTACAGCATTGCAAAAAATAGCAGCACTTCAACTGATGAAAAGTATTTGTTCAGTTATGCTCACAATGAAACCACCATAACGGACAAGCACAGCCGAAAATTCAAATATCAGTTCAATTACTTCGGTCAACCGACGGGCATTGTTTCGGATGTAGACAAATCGGCGGTAGGCTTTGAGTATACACCGGGAAATACCACGGATAATATGGCGAATAAGCTGCTGTCTTCATCAAAGGTGCAAAATTCCGTACAAAACTATGTCGTTAATCCGAGCTTTAATTCCGATGCTTTGTCAGGCTTTGGTGTATGGCATTCCAATTCGG
>JAFSGH010000044.1 GCA_017440965.1 Clostridia bacterium
ATCTGTGCAGCACCTGTGATCATGTTCTTGATATAGTCAGCGTGGCCGGGGCAGTCAACGTGAGCGTAGTGACGAGTATCTGTCTCGTACTCAACGTGAGCTGTGTTGATCGTGATACCACGAGCTCTCTCTTCGGGAGCCTTATCGATGTTAGCGTAGTCCATGAACTCTGCGCCGCCCTTCATAGCGAGGGTCTTTGTGATAGCAGCTGTAAGAGTTGTCTTACCGTGGTCAACGTGACCGATAGTACCAATGTTAACATGGGGCTTGGTTCTTTCAAATTTAGCTTTTGCCATGAGAATGTAACCTCCTGATTTGTTTTATAATCAATAGCATTTTCTATTTTATCAAACTACTTACAAAAATGCAAGTGTTTAATGAGATTTATTAAAAAATCTGATTATTTTTTGCAGATTCCTTCAGCAATATTCTTGGGAACCTGAGCATAGTGGCTGGGTTCCATTACGTACTGACCTCTACCCTGAGTCTTGGAACGAAGGTCTGTAGCATAACCGAACATTGAGGAAAGGGGTACATCTGCGTTAACCTGTGTTGCACCGTTACGAACCTCCTGATCACGGATCATACCGCGGCGGGAGTTGATATCGCCGATAACAGAACCGAGATAATCATCGGGAATTGTAACAGCGATCTTCATGATGGGCTCCATAAGAACGGGAGCTGCCTTCTGCATAGCATCCTTGAAAGCCATTGAGCCTGCAAGCTTGAAAGCCATTTCAGAGGAGTCAACCTCGTGATAGGATCCGTCATAAAGTGTAACCTTAACGTCAACAACAGCATAACCTGCGAGAACACCGTTGGAAAGAGCGCCCTTGATACCTGCTTCAACAGCGGGGATGTATTCCTTGGGAACAGCACCGCCGACAACTTCGTTGCAGAACTCAAAGCCCTTTTCGGGGTTGGGCTCGATACGAATCTTAACATGACCGTACTGACCGTGACCACCGGACTGACGAGCGAACTTTGTATCGGATTCAGCAGTCTTTGTAATTGTTTCTCTGTAAGCAACCTGAGGTGCACCGACATTAGCTTCAACCTTGAATTCACGGAGCATTCTGTCAACGATGATTTCAAGATGAAGCTCACCCATACCTGCAATGATGGTCTGGCCTGTTTCTTCATCGGTGTAGAACTTGAATGTGGGATCCTCTTCAGCGAGCTTCATAAGAGCAATACCCATCTTCTCCTGACCGGCCTTGGTCTTGGGTTCAACGGCTACTCTGATAACGGGCTCGGGGAATTCCATCTGCTCAAGAATAATAGGATGCTTTTCATCGCAAAGGGTATCACCGGTAGTTGTATTCTTAACACCAACGATAGCACAGATATCACCGCAGTAGCACTGCTCAAGGTCAGCTCTGTGGTTTGCGTGCATCTGGAGAATACGGCCGAGTCTTTCGGTCTTACCCTTTGTTGAGTTGTATGCGGAAGTACCGGCAACTGCTATACCGGAGTAAACTCTTGTGAAGCAAAGCTTACCTACGAAGGGGTCAGTTGCAATCTTGAATGCAAGAGCAGACAAGGGAGCATCGTCGGATACTTCGCGTTCTACCTCATCACCTGTATCGGGATCGATACCCTTAACAGCACCGACATCGAGGGGTGAAGGCATATAATCGACAACTGCATCAAGAAGCTTCTGAACGCCTCTGTTACGGTATGATGTACCGCAAACAACGGGAACCATCTCGTTAGCGAGTGTTGCTTTTCTTATACAGTCCTTAATTTCCTGAACATCGAGGTCACCTGTTTCGAAATACTTCTCCATAAGTGCTTCGTCCTGTTCAGCAACATGCTCGAGGAGCTCTAAACGATACTGTTCTGCAAGCTCCATCATATCTTCGGGAATGTCAACAACTTCAGTCTTAAGACCTTCTTTGTCGTCATATATGGTTGCGTTCATTTCTACGAGGTCAATAATGCCCTTGAAATCAGCTTCTGCACCGATGGGCAGCTGAATCGGAACAGCATTACACTTAAGTCTGTCCTTCATCATAGCCACAACATTGTAGAAGTTTGCACCCATAATGTCCATCTTGTTGACATATACCATTCTGGGAACACGGTACTTATCAGCCTGACGCCAAACTGTTTCAGACTGAGGCTCAACGCCGCCCTTTGCACAGAGAACTGTAACGGAACCGTCAAGAACTCTAAGTGAACGCTCAACTTCAACTGTGAAGTCAACGTGGCCGGGAGTGTCGATAATATTAACGCGGTGACCCTTCCAGAAGCATGTAGTAGCAGCAGAAGTAATTGTAATACCTCTTTCCTGCTCCTGTGCCATCCAGTCCATTGTTGCTGCACCGTCATGTGTTTCACCAAGCTTGTGGTTAATTCCGGTGTAGAAAAGGATTCTTTCTGTTGTAGTGGTCTTACCGGCGTCGATATGAGCCATAATACCGATATTTCTTGTTAATTCAAGTGATACCTGTCTAGGCATAATGTCCTCCATAAAAATCTACAAGATAAAAAGTAATTGGGCAGATTACCAACGGAAATGGGAGAAAGCCTTATTAGCTTCAGCCATCTTGTGAGTGTCTTCACGCTTCTTGAATGCTGAACCTGTTTCGTTTACAGCATCCATGATCTCGTTGGCAAGTCTTTCTTTCATGGTTCTTTCTCCACGGTTACGAGCGTAGAGAGTGATCCATCTGAGACCGAGAGTCTGTCTTCTCTCGGGGCGAACCTCCATGGGTACCTGGTATGTTGAACCACCTACACGGCGAGCTTTAACTTCGAGTAAGGGCATAACATTTTCCATAGCAGCCTCGAAAACTTCGAGGGGTTCTTTTCCTGTTTTCTCTCTGATGATATCAAAAGCGTCGTATACAATTTTCTGTGCAACACCTTTTTTACCATCATACATAACACTGTTAATGAGACGTGTTACGAGTTTTGAGTTGTAAAGCGGATCGGGCAAAACATCACGTTTTGCTATATTGCCTCTTCTTGGCACTTCGCTTCCCTCCTTCATAATAATGATATCTTAGGTACTCGAGTGACAAATCCCGTTGCGCCAATGAAAAGTTTTTGATCAAGCCTTACGCTATATATAAAAACTTACATTGGTGAATAATTCAACCTGCAAGAAGATTTTGTCTTAACGATAGTTTTTGCAAGGGCTTATTTCTTTGCCTTTGCTTTCTTTGTTCCGTACTTGGAACGGCTCTGCATTCTGCCGTTAACGCCCTGAGCATCAAGTGTTCCGCGGACGATGTGGTAACGTACACCGGGAAGGTCTTTAACTCTTCCGCCTCTTATAAGAACAACTGAGTGTTCCTGAAGATTGTGGCCGACACCGGGAATGTAAGCAGATACTTCGATACCGTTGGTAAGACGGACTCTGGCAAGCTTTCTCAGAGCAGAGTTGGGCTTCTTAGGTGTATCAGTTTTAACAACTGTGCAAACACCACGCTTCTGGGGAGAGTTATGATCAGTCATAACATTCTTGTGGGAGTTAAGACCCTTTCCGAGAGCGGGAGCCTTTGACTTCTTCTCAAGAGACTTTCTGCTGTTGCGAACAAGCTGGTTAAAGGTTGGCAAGTCTTCGCACCTCCTTATGGAATTATTATATATCAAAAAAGGGAAATATCATGCGATATTTCCCTGATTGATCCAAAATAACATCGCACAGTTGTCAATTTTAACACTAAATGTACCCGTTTGTCAACACCTTTTACAAAGAAAATACATTATTTTCGTTAAAATTATCCAAACTTTATTCTGCGTCTGTTGTTTCGTCTGAATTTTTTATGATTTCAACATTAGAATAGCATCTCATACCCGTTCCGGAAGGAAGAAGCTTACCGATGATAACATTTTCCTTAAGACCGAGAAGAGGATCGACCTTACCCTTGATGGCAGCGTCGGTAAGAACTCTTGTTGTTTCCTGGAAGGATGCAGCTGAAAGGAAGGAGTCTGTTGCAAGAGAAGCCTTTGTGATACCGAGAAGTACGGGCTCACAGGTTGCTTCCATTGCTACTGAGCCTTCAGCCTCAGCCTTTGCTCTTACTGCAGCATTTGCCTTCTTGAAATCTGTCTTTTCAACTACTGCACCGGGAAGAAGATCTGTCATACCTGCTTCAATGACCTTGACCTTACGCATCATCTGACGGACAATAACCTCGATGTGTTTATCGTTAACATCAACACCCTGTGTACGGTATGTTCTCTGAACTTCACGGATAAGATAATTGTGCACAGCCTCAACGCCGAGGATCTCAAGAACATCATGGGGATTAACTGAGCCTTCAGTAAGCTCTCTGCCCTTTTCTACTACATCGCCTTCAACAACTGTGCGTCTGTAGCCGTAAGGAATCGTATATTCGTCTCTGCCCTCTTCGCCGGAGATAACGATATTCTGTGCACCCTTCTTGCCTTCTGCAAAAGCAACTGTACCGCCGATCTTGGCAAGGATTGCAAGCGTCTTGGGCTTTCTTGCTTCAAAAAGCTCTTCAACTCTGGGAAGACCCTGTGTAATATCAGCTGTGGTAGTAACACCACCGGTATGGAACGTTCTCATGGTAAGCTGTGTACCGGGCTCACCAATGGACTGAGCAGCAATGATACCTACTGCTTCACCGATGGATACAGAACGGCCTGTTGCAAGGTTCTTACCGTAGCATCTTCTGCAGACACCCTGAGCAGCATCGCAGGTAAGAAGAGAACGGATAGTAACCTTCTTAAAGCCGGCTTCAACGATCTTTGTTGCATCGGCTTCGGTAAGCATATGATCATTATCCATAATAAGCTCACCGTTTTCATCCTTAAGGTCGTGAAGCAGATATCTGCCGGTAAGTCTCTCAACAAGACCTTCGATTACATTATCCTCATCACCGAAAATATCGGAAACCTCAAGTCCCTCTGTGCAGCCGCAATCGTCCTCGCGGATAATAACCTCCTGGGAAACGTCAACAAGTCTTCTTGTAAGATAACCTGAGTCAGCTGTTCGAAGAGCCGTATCAGCAAGTCCCTTACGGGCACCACGGGATGAAATGAAGTATTCAATAATATTAAGACCTTCTCTGTAGTTAGCCTTAATGGGAATTTCGATCGTCTGACCTGATGTATTAGCAATAAGACCACGCATACCTGCCAACTGGTTCAGCTGTGATGCACTTCCTCGAGCACCGGAGTCGATCATCATGTGTATGGGGTTGTGGTTTGTGTCGAGATTATTCTTAAGCTCAGCAGAAACCTTGTTTGTACATTCTGTCCAGACCTTGATAACTGCGCTGGAACGGTCAGTATCACTGTAAAGACCTCTGCGGTAATATTTCATTATCTCATCGATCTTTGCCTGTGCCTCAGCAAGGTATTCCTTCTTCTTTTCAGGAATGATAGCATCGAAAACAGAAACCGTGATACCGCTTCTGGTTGAATATCTGTATCCCTGATTCTTGATCTTATCAAGAACATCAGCAGCAATATTCGTGCCGTGTACGGCAATACACTTTTCAATTATTCTTCCGAGGCTCTTCTTTTCAACAAGGAAGTCAACCTCCATTGCAACCATGCTTGCAGGATCTGAGGGATCTCTCTTAACAAATCCGAGGTCCTGAGGAACAGGTCTGTTGAAAATAACCTTACCGAGAGTGGTGGGAATGATTGCAGTATATTCCTTTCCGTCTACTTCCTTTATGAAACGGATCTTAATGGGAGCGTGAAGACCGAGATCTCCTTCCTCATAAGCCATAACTGCTTCATTCTCATCTTTATATACATGTCCTGCACCGGGCTCGTTTTCTCTTACAGTAGTAAGATAGTATGAACCGAGGACCATATCCTGTGTGGGAACTGTAACAGGCTTACCGTCTGAGGGTTTCAGAAGGTTATTTGCAGCAAGCATAAGGAATCTTGCTTCAGCCTGTGCTTCTGCTGAAAGAGGTACGTGAACAGCCATCTGGTCGCCGTCGAAGTCAGCATTGAAGGCCGTACATACAAGAGGATGAAGCTTAATAGCTCTACCCTCAACAAGGATGGGCTCGAATGCCTGAATACCGAGTCTGTGAAGAGTAGGAGCTCGGTTAAGCATAACGGGGTGGTCCTTGATCACAACCTCAAGAGCATCCCATACCTTGGGACCTGCCTGATCGACCATCTTTCTTGCATTCTTGATATTTATAGCATCCTTGCTCTTAACAAGACACTTCATTACAAAGGGCTTGAAAAGCTCAAGAGCCATTTCCTTGGGAAGACCGCACTGGTAGATCTTAAGCTCGGGACCTACAACAATAACGGAACGGCCTGAATAGTCAACTCGCTTACCAAGAAGGTTCTGACGGAAGCGTCCTTGCTTACCCTTAAGCATATCGGAAAGGGATTTGAGAGGTCTGTTATTGGGACCTGTTACGGGACGGCCTCTTCTGCCGTTATCTATAAGTGCGTCAACAGCCTCCTGAAGCATTCTCTTCTCGTTCTTGACAATTATATCGGGAGATCCGAGCTCGATAAGCTTCTTAAGTCTGTTATTTCTGTTTATTACTCGTCTGTAGAGATCATTAAGGTCGCTTGTTGCAAATCTGCCGCCGTCAAGCTGAACCATAGGACGGATATCCGGGGGAATTACGGGAATAACATCAAGGATCATCCATTCGGGGCGGTTGCCTGAAGCACGGAAGGCTTCAACTACCTCAAGACGCTTGAGAAGGCGGGCCTTCTTCTGTCCTACAGCAGTCTCAAGCTCTGCACGAAGCTCCTCAGCAAGCTTTTCAACATCGATCTCAGCAAGAAGCTCCTTGATTGCCTCTGCACCCATTTTGGCAACAAATGCATCGGAATCATACTTTTCTACAAGATCGTCATATTCCTTATCGGAAATTATCTGATACTTTGTAAGAGGTGTATCCCCCTCATCAATAACAATGTATTTTGCATAATAGAGAACCTTGTCAAGATCTCTGGGAGAGATATCAAGCATAAGGCCTATTCTTGAAGGAATACCCTTAAAATACCATATATGAGATACGGGACAAGCAAGCTCGATATGCCCCATTCTCTCACGGCGTACCTTTGCCTTTGTAACCTTAACACCGCAGCGTTCGCATATCTTTCCCTTGAAACGGATCCTCTTATACTTACCGCAATGACATTCCCAGTCCTTTGTGGGTCCGAAGATCTTTTCACAGAAAAGACCTTCCTTTTCGGGCTTCAGGGTTCTGTAATTTATAGTTTCGGGCTTTTTTACTTCACCGTAAGACCATTCTCTGATCTTCTCGGGTGAAGCAAGGCCTACTTTAATGGACTCAAAATTGAGCTCATTATAGTTTTCTTCTGTATATCTTTTAACAGTTACTGCACCTTCGCTCATTTATCAGCAGCTCCTTCTTTTCTTATTAATCAGAATTCTTCGCCATCATCATAGCCATCGGGCATAAATGAACTGTCATCATCAAATCCGAAGGGATCACCCTCATCGAAATCAGCACCGAAAGAGCCGGAGCCCATAAAGGGATCATCCTCATCCTCAACGGATTCAATTCCGTAGCCGGATGCATTTTCCATATCATTGACAGTTTCAAATTCCTCACCCTCTGTGAAGGGGATGTCTTCAGTTTCATCGAAATCCTGCTTAAGGTCTATCTCTATGCCTTCATCATCAAATACAGATACATCAAGAGCAAGAGACTGAAGCTCCTTAACAAGAACCTTGAAGCTTTCGGGGATACCGGGCTTAGGCACGTTCTGTCCCTTTACAATAGCTTCATAAGTCTTTACACGTCCGACGATATCGTCAGACTTAACAGTAAGGATCTCCTGAAGAGTATATGCTGCACCGTAAGCTTCAAGAGCCCAGACTTCCATTTCACCGAAACGCTGTCCGCCAAACTGAGCCTTACCGCCCAGAGGCTGCTGAGTAACAAGTGAATAGGGGCCTGTTGAACGGGCATGTATCTTATCATCTACCAAGTGATGGAGCTTTAAGAAGTACATAACACCGACTGTTACGGGATTATCAAACTTCTGACCGGTTCTGCCGTCGTAAAGATCGACCTTACCGTCTTCTCTGAGACCTGCTTCCTTGAGACACTCTACGATATCATTTTCGTGAGCACCGTCAAATACGGGAGTCATTATCTTCCATCCGAGCTCTCTGCAAGCACGTCCGAGGTGAACCTCAAGCACCTGTCCGATATTCATTCGGGAAGGAACGCCGAGGGGATTAAGAACAATATCAAGAGGAGTACCGTCTGAAAGGAAGGGCATATCCTCCTGAGGAAGAATTCTTGAAACAACACCCTTGTTTCCGTGACGACCTGCCATCTTATCGCCGACAGAGATCTTTCTCTTCTGTGCGATATAGCAGCGTACTACCTTATTTACACCGGGGCTCAATTCATCACTGTTAGCTCTTGTGTAAACTTCAACATCAACAACGATACCGTATGCACCGTGAGGAACCTTAAGAGAGGTGTCTCTTACTTCTCTTGCCTTTTCACCGAAGATAGCACGGAGAAGTCTCTCTTCTGCAGTAAGCTCAGTCTCACCCTTAGGTGTTACCTTACCTACAAGAATATCACCGGAGCGTACCTCAGCACCTATACGGATAATACCTTCTTCATTAAGATCCTTAAGAGCATCGTCACCTACATTGGGAATATCTCTTGTGATCTCTTCCGGTCCGAGCTTTGTTTCTCTTGCTTCTATTTCATACTTTTCAATATGAATTGAAGTATAAACATCATCACGGACGATCTTTTCATTTACAAGAACTGCGTCCTCGTAGTTGTAGCCTTCCCATGTCATAAAGCCGATAAGGGCATTCTTACCGAGGGAGATCTCGCCGCCGCTTGTTGCGGGACCGTCAGCAATAACATCACCCTTAACGAGTCTGTCGCCGACATTTACAATAGGTCTCTGGTTTATGCAGGTACCCTGATTGGAGCGCATAAACTTGAGAAGTGAGTATGTTTCAACGGAACCGTCTTCTGCGGTAACCTCAACACTGTCAGCGGATACTCTTGTTACCGTACCGTCCTTTTCACAAAGAACGCATACACCTGAGTCACAGGCTGACTTATATTCCATACCTGTTCCGACGATGGGAGATTCCGTTCTGAGAAGCGGAACTGCCTGACGCTGCATGTTTGCACCCATAAGTGCTCGGTTTGCGTCGTCGTTTTCAAGGAAGGGGATCATTGCAGTTGCAACGGATACAACCATACGGGGGGATATATCCATATAATCAGCTGCATTTCTTTCAATTTCAACAAAGTCATCTCTGTAACGGGCAATAACTCTTTCATTTGCGAAAAGACCGTCTTCTGTAAGAGGCTCGTTAGCCTGAGCAACTCTGTATTCGTCTTCCATATCGGCTGTCATATAGACAACCTCATCAAGCACCTTACCGGTCTGCTTATCAACCTTACGGAAGGGAGCTTCAATAAAGCCGTACTTATTGATTCTTGCGAAGGTTGCAAGAGAAGAAATAAGTCCGATGTTGGGACCTTCGGGAGATTCAATGGGACACATACGGCCGTAGTGGCTGTAGTGAACGTCACGGACCTCGAAGCCTGCACGGTCTCTTGAAAGACCTCCGGGACCGAGGGCTGAAAGACGGCGCTTATGAGTAAGCTCTGCAAGAGGATTGGACTGATCCATAAACTGTGAAAGAGGAGATGAGCCGAAGAATTCCTTAACAACAGCAAGCACAGGTCTTATATTGATAAGAGACTGAGGAGTGATCTTATCAAGCTCCTGAGTGTGTATGGACATTCTTTCACGGACAACTCTTTCAAGTCTTGTAAATCCGATGCGGAACTGATTCTGAAGCAACTCGCCTACAGAACGGATACGACGGTTGCCGAGATGGTCGATATCATCAAGGCTGCCTATATTATAAGCAACACAGTTAAGATAGTTGATGGATGCAAATATATCAGCAATTGTGATGTGCTTGGGAATAAGATCGTCACACTTTTCAGCAAGAAGTTCGGAAAGCATCTCCTTGTCCCCTGCTGCCTCATCAAGGATCTCCATAAGCACCTTAAAGCTGACCTTTTCATTTATACCGAGCTCTTCAAGCTCTTCAACCGTAAATTCGGGAAGGAATTCATAAGGCTCAACCATTCCGTTGGAGATGACCTTGATCTCTACGCCTTCCATATCAACATAAGCAACGCTTACACCTGCCTGCTCGATCTCATAAGCAAGCTCCTTTGTTACCTTTGTACCGGCTTCAGCTATTACTTCCCCTGTAACAAGAGAAACAACAGGCTGAGCAAGAACCTGATAACGGAGTCTGTCGGAAATAGCAAGCTTCTTGTTATATTTATATCTGCCGACTCTTGAAAGATCATAACGGTGCTCATCAAAGAAAAGTCCGCTGAGGTGAGACTGAGCAGTCTCAACCGTGGGAGGCTCACCGGGACGAAGCTTCTTATAAACATCAATAAGAGCTTCCTCCGTGTTTCTTGTTGTATCCTTCTCAAGAGTTGCAAGAATTCTGGGATCTGCACCGAAGAAATCAGTGATCTCAGTGTTGGAGCCGAGTCCCAATGCTCTTATAAATGTAGTAATGGGAAGCTTTCTGTTCTTGTCGATTCTGACACTGAAAACATTATTCTGATCGGTCTCATATTCAAGCCATGCACCGCGGTTAGGAATGATAGTTGAGGTAAAAAGCTTCTTACCTGTCTTATCGCGGCTCATATCATAATATACACCGGGAGAACGAACAAGCTGTGAAATAATAACTCTTTCGGCACCGTTTATAACAAATGTACCGCTTTCGGTCATCTTCGGGAAGTCACCCATATATATTTCATTAATTTTGATTTCGCCGGTTTCCTTGTTAAGAAGACGAGCAGTCACAATAAGGCGTACCGCATATGTTGCGTCACGCTCTTTGCATTCCTTTACAGAATACTTGGGAGTATCCTCCATGTGATAATCGATAAAATCAAGAACAAGATTTCCTGTGTAGTCCGTGATCTCATCAATATCTCTGAACACCTCTCTGAGTCCTACCTCGAGAAACCAATTATATGAGTTCTTCTGTACCTCGATCAGGTTGGGCATTTCCATAACCTCATTAATCTTGGCAAAACTCATACGGGTATTTCTACCCAGCTTTACGGGTTTCACATTCACCATGCGCTCTTCACTCCGTTCTTTTAATATACAATATTGCAAAAACAAAAATGCGGAATACACAAAAAATATGCGTTTTCTGCCCTCTTTTTGATATGATTGACCATTGCAAAAAAATGGCAGAGGATATGTGTATCCATTATAATGCAGTGTACTATATTACACTAAATCTTTCCCGATGTCAATATATTATGAAAAAGATTTTTAAGTTTTTTCTTATTATTTTATTTGACATATCATTCAGTGAATTTTACGGAATTTCCGTTCATATAATTTACTGATATATCTGACTGGAGGTATTTTGGTGAACACTTTTTCAGACAGCCGTGCCGTTGAGCTCGGTGAATACATCGTAAAAAACAAAGCAACCGTCCGTGCTGCAGCTGAGGTATTCGGCATTTCAAAATCAACTGTACATACAGATGTGACGGGAAGACTGAAAAAAATAGATCCTTCCCTTTTTTATTCTGTCCGAGAGGTCCTTGATGTAAACAAGGCACAAAGACATATACGCGGCGGACTTGCAACAAAAGAAAAGTATCTGAAGGAAAAAGTACACAGCAAATAATTGACATAAAACAATTTCTCCTGTATAATTTAGAAAACTTCATTTTCACGGGAGAGTCTGTATGTTCGGCTTCAAGAAAAAAAACAAAAAAAAGAAAAAAACACCGACCGAGCGTTTTTTGTCGCTGAAAGCAAATGATGTTCAGATCGAGGCGATCAATTTTTCACTTACAAAGAACCAAGACGGCTCCCCGCGGCTTGAGGTCAGAACAAAAGATGTCTGCGAGGCCCTTCACTATGAGCATATTGATTTTGAGCTCAAAACCTCTGTGAAAATGCTTCGCGTAGGAGCAGTTTTCAAGGAAGCCGTAAATGAAAAGCATTTCAAGCTTTATATTTTCGATGTAGATGATTATAATCAGTATTATATATAATAAACAGAAACAGATGCTGTTTTTTCGCAGCATCTGTTTTTATTTATACTGTGTTTTGTCTGTCAAAAAGAAATCCTTATATGTATACCTGAAGAAGCTTTTGCTTATATCTCTTCAAGACCTACGGCACATCTCAACACAAGTCTTGCATCTGCAGAGGATATATCTCCGCTGTAATCCACATCTGAAAGCATATCGGTAAACTCATCGGGAATCTCAAGACCTACAGCTCTCCTGAGCACATATCTTGCATCAGCCGAGGAAACAGTTTTATCTTCATCAACATCCCCCGGCTTATACATTTCCGCATCAAGCAGGCACAGTGAGTAGAGCAGATTCTTGGCATTGCCGTACTGAAAATATCCGTCCTCGACCTTGATATAATATGCTCCGGGTTCAAGATCTATATCCTTAAGCACTGTTTTCGAGCTTGTTGCCCATGTATTAAAGCTAAGCACCTCTTTGATCTCATTGCCGAAGCTGTATACCGTAACAGTCCATCTTATGTTTTCACTGTCCCTGAGAGGATTGGTAAACACAAGATCCGTTCTTCCGCGGGATGCTATATTCACCCTGTAAAAATCGGCATCGCGACCGTCGGAAAGATAACCGTGATAAATATCAGAGCTGTTGATAACATCAGCCTTTGAAAAATCTCCGTTATCCTCGCTTTCGTAAAAATCAGTCGGAGTAAAAACAGTTTTTATCTTATATTCAACATTATTCACATTGCCGTAGCCGTGATAACCGTCATTTACAACAATATAATAGAGCCCCGGCTCAACACCCATTTCCGGCAACGATTTTTTACTGTTGGTTGCACTGAGCGTCTGATAGTGAATGGTGTCATAAGAATCAGTAAGTCTCACTACGGATATATCCCAACGCGCATTATCGTCATTCTTTACCGGATTGAAAAAATCTATCTGAATACAGCCCTTCTCCTTTATATTAAGAACGAAGCAGTCCTTGTCGTCTCCGCTGTTAAGATATCCGCCGTACTCCTCCCCTGCGACAATCGGATTTGCCGTTTCGTAGGAGTTATTTTTCTCATATTCCCAATGCTCTGTTGCGGTAAAGGTCGTTTTGAGCATATATACTGCATTGCTGACATTTCCGTATCTGTGATAACCGTCACTGATACATATATAATATGTTCCGGATTCAAGTCCCATTTTCGGAAGAGATTTTTTTGCCGTTTTTGCATATAAGGTCTGAGCGTGTATTTCCTCATAAGACTCGGAAAGCTTTATCACGGAGATATGCCAGCGGCAATTGTCGGAATTGATTATGGCATTTGAGAATTCAATTTCAATATAACCCTTCTCAGCAACGGTAAATTCAAAATAATCACTGTCATTGCCGCTGTTGAGATAGCCGCCGTATTCCTCGCCTAAGACTATAGGGTTAGCAGCTTCATATGAGCCGTTTTTTTCATATTCCCATTTATCTGTTGCCGTAAATGCGACCTTAAGCTTATATTCCTCATTATTGACGTTTCCGTAGCCGTGATAGCCGTCACTTATACATATATAGTATGTTCCCGGCTCAAGTCCCATTTCCGGAAGCGTCTTCTTTGCCGTGGTTGCATATAAGCTCTGTGCGTGTATCTCCTCATAAGACTCGGCAAGCTTTATCACGGAAATATGCCAGCGGCAATTATCCGAATTGATCACGGGATTTGCAAACTCGATTTTTATATATCCCTTTTTATCAACACTCAGCTTAAAATAATCCTTATCCGAGCCGCTGTTAAGACAGCCGCCGTATCCCTCTGAAAATGCTATGTCATCTGCAGCAGCATAGGAATCATTACCCTCAGTCTCGTAAAACGCAGTTGCGGTAAAATCTGCTCTGACACCGTAGGTTACATTTTTCACGATTCCGTATCCGTAATAACCGTCACTGACACAAATGTAATATGTACCCATATCAACACCTATTTTCGGAAGGCTTGTACTGACGGTATTTCCTTTTGCAGTATAAGAATGAACAATCTCTGCCGTGTCCTTAAGACAATATACATTTATTGCCCAGGCGGCATTGGAATTTGACTGCAAGGGATTCGTAAACTTTATTTCAATATATCCGGGCTTTGTTATTTCAAGCCGGTAATAATCCTTATCAGCACCGTCAGAGAGACTGCCGTTTATTAGTACGCCCGTCTCAACAGCATTTGCTGTTGCTTCATTATTATTGCTTTCGGTTTCAGTTACAGATGCCAGGGAAAGCATATTGAACGAAAGCATCGAAAAAATCATTGCCGTGCAGATAAGCAATGCGATAAGCCTTTTCATAAATACCCGTCCTTAAAAAGTTTTCTTAAGCCAATGTTACCATACAAAGCTCTGCTTTTCAACACAGAAAAAAACAGCATTGACCGGCAACGCTGTTTTTTCAGGAATTATTCTAATTCAAAAGCACCCGTATAGAGCTTATAATATGTTCCCTTCTGAGCAATAAGCTCGTCGTGGCTTCCTCTTTCAATTATCCTGCCGTGATCAAGCACCATTATGGCATCGGAATTTCTGACAGTTGAAAGACGGTGAGCAATAACAAATACCGTTCTGCCCTTCATAAGAGCATCCATACCGCGCTGAACGAGCAGCTCCGTTCTCGTATCAATTGATGATGTAGCCTCATCAAGTATCATAACGGGCGGATCGGCAACAGCAGCTCTTGCAATAGACAGAAGCTGACGCTGTCCCTGTGAAAGATTTGCACCGTTGGAGGTAAGCTCGGTATTATATCCGTCCGGAAGTCTCATAATAAAATCGTGTGCATTGGCAAGCTTTGCGGCCTGTATGCATTCTTCATCCGTCGCATCGAGCTTTCCGTATCTTATATTCTCCATTACTGTTCCCGTAAAGAGATTTGTATCCTGCAAAACGATACCGAGGCTTCGTCTGAGATCTGCCTTTTTGATCTTATTGATATTGATACCGTCATATCTTATCTTTCCGTCTGCGATATCATAAAAGCGGTTGATAAGATTTGTGATAGTCGTCTTTCCTGCACCCGTAGCACCGACAAACGCGACCTTCTGACCGGGCTTTGCATAAAGCGAGACATCTCTTAAAACAGGCTTACCCTCTTCATATTCAAAGTCCACCTCATTCAGCACGACATCGCCTTTAAGCTCCGTATAAGAAACACTGCCGTCTGCAGAATGCGGATGCTTCCATGCCCAGTGTCCCGTATGCTCACTGCATTCGGTTACGACACCGTTTTCGATCTTGGCATTTACAAGTGTAACATATCCGTCATCTGTCTCGGGCTCACTGTCAATAACCGAAAAGATCCTGCCTGCACCTGCCATAGCCATTGCAATTGCATTGATCTGCTGTGATGCCTGATTTACCATTCCCGTAAACTGCTTTGTCATACCGAGATATGAAGCAACAACGGAAATGGCAAGAGGAGCGGCAATGCTTCCCGCCGTAACGATATTCTGAATTGAGATATTCGGAAGCCTTCCGTCGGAAACAATAAGAATACCACCCACAAAGGCTGTTACAACATAAAGGATGTTGCCTATATTATTCATAATAGGTCCGAAAACATTACCGAAGATATTTGCCTTTTCGACATTTCTGAAAAGCTCCTCGTTGACTCTGTCGAAGTCCTCCTTTGAGGCGTCCTCGTGACAGAAGACCTTTATAACCTTCTGTCCGTTCATCATCTCTTCCGCAAAGCCCTCCATTTTACCTACAGCCTGCTGCTGCTTCATAAAGAACTTTGCTGAATTTCCGCCGACAAACTTTGTTACCCTGAACATTGCAATGACACCGACTATCACAACGACCATAAGTGACACGCTGAAATATATCATAACGCAAACAAGGAACATAAGGGTTACAACTGCAGATATTATACTGGGAATACCCTGAGAAATAAGCTGACGGAGAGTATCTATATCATTGGTATAATAGCTCATTATATCGCCGTGGTTATTTGCATCAAAGAATTTTACGGGCAGATCCTGCATTCTTTCGAACATTCTTTTACGCATCTTATCAAGGAAGCCCTGTGTTGCAATTGCAACGAGCTGTTGCTGAAGAATGGATGCCGTAAGTCCGACAAGGTAAATACATACCATTGTTATAAGTGCGGAAATGACCTCGGGATAAACCGTCTGCCAGGCATCAGCGAGGGAAACTGTTTTTGCTATCTCAATACCCTTTACGATAATGGAAGTGATGTTTTCAATATAAATGGCAGGCATAACGCCGACAACAGCGGATACTATTATACATATAACAGTAAGGACTATATGCACAGGATAATCGTGAATAAGATATTTAAGCATCCTTCCGAGCACCTTAGGATCGACTCCCCTGCCGTGAGGACCGCCTGCTCCCTTCATAGGGGGCTTTTTCATTTTACTCACTGTCATCACCTGCCTTACACTGTATCTCATAAGCTTCCTTATATATGCTGTTATTCTCAACAAGCTCACTGTGAGTACCGACACCATCTATCATACCGTTATTCATAACGATGATCTTATCGGCATCCTGAACGGAGGAGATTCTCTGGGCAATTATTATTTTCGTTGTGCCGGGTATCTCCTCTCGGAAGGCTTTTCTTATGAGCGCATCCGTTTTTGTATCGACTGCAGAGGTCGAATCGTCAAGTATCAGTATTTTCGGCTTCTTAAGAAGCGCTCTTGCGATACAAAGGCGCTGCTTCTGACCGCCTGAGACATTGGCACCGCCCTGCTCAATATATGTATCGTATTTATCCGGAAAGCTCTCGATAAATTCCTTTGCCTGAGAAAGCTCACAGATGCGTTCTATCTCCTCATCCGTAGCATCGGGATCACCCCAGCGGAGATTCTCCTTGATGGTTCCCGAGAAAAGAACATTTTTCTGAAGAACGACGGAAACCTCATTACGAAGAGCCTTTATATTATAATCTCTTACATCAACACCGCCGACCTTGACCGTTCCTTCAGTGGCGTCATAAAGACGGGATATAAGCTGGATAAGCGTTGTTTTTGATGAACCGGTGGAGCCGATAATACCCACTGTCTCTCCCGAGGAAATATGAAGATTGATATCGGAAAGTGCATAGTTTTCAGCCGCAGCGGAATACTTGAAGCTGACATCACAGAAATCTATGCTTCCGTCTGCTATCTCCTTAACAGCATTGTCCTTTTCCTTTATGTCGGGAGTCTCCGTGAGCACCTCTGTAATTCTCTTTGTTGATGCAACAGCCATTGTTATCATAACAAATATCATAGAAAGCATCATAAGAGACATAAGCACCTGCATGGAATAGGTTATCATGCTTGAAAGAGTACCCACATCAAGATATGTGCCGCCGCTTGTAACAACAAGCTTTGCAGTAAAGAACGATATCAGAAGCATTGAGGTGTACATAGCAACCTGCATAAGAGGACCGTTCATAACGATTATTCTTTCAACATGGGTGAAATCGTCTCTTATATCCTCTGATGCCGCTGCAAATTTCTTTTTCTCATATCCCTCTCTTACAAAGCTCTTTACAACACGCATACCTTTGATATTTTCCTGAACGGAATTGTTAAGCTTATCGTACTTCTTAAACACAGCTCTGAACAGCGGAAGAGCCTTCAGACCTATTGCAAGAAGTCCTGCGCCGAGAGCCGGTGCGATAAATACGAATATCAGGCTGAGCTTCTTTCCCACAACAGCAGACATAACAGTTGCAAATATCAGCATAAGAGGAGCTCTTACCGCAGTTCTTATTATCATCATAAAAGCCATCTGCACATTATTTATGTCCGTTGTAAGCCTTGTAACAAGCGAAGAAGTGCTGAAACGGTCGATATTTGAGAAGGAAAACTCCTGTATCTTATAAAAAATATCGTGTCTCAGATTCTTTGCAAAGCCTGCAGAGGCGGTAGCCGCCGTCTTTCCTGCCAGAACTCCGAAAAATAAGGATGTGAATGCCATTATAACAAGCATAAGTCCGTATTTTATAATATCGGACATTTCACAGCCTGCATTGATAGAATTGATAAGTCTTGCCGTTATAACGGGAATTATACACTCGCAGACGACCTCGCCGATCATAAGAACAGGCGTAAGGACCGTCTGTTTTTTGTATTCCCTTATACAGCCGAACAGCCTTTTTATCATTTTCTTTCCTCCCTCAGTATTATTTAAGATCTACATTTACATTTTCAAGCATTCGCTTAATAAACCCGATAAGAAGCTGCTTTTCTTCATCAGAGAAGCCGCTTACAAGCTGAGCCTCATAATGTTCAATATGCTTTTTCATCTCATCCTCACAGCATTTTGCTTTTTCCGTAAGGAGAATATTTCTGAAGCGCCTGTCATTCTCATCTGCAAAACAAATGATAAAGTCTTTCGCATCAAGCCGTGATATGATTCCCGACACGGTTGCGTGAGACAATTCAAACTTCTTCTCAATGTCTCTGTGACAGATATTCTCTCCCTGATGCTTTGCTATATAATGAAGCACGAAAAGCTGTGCAGGTGTCAGTCCCATACTGCTTGCTTTTTCCGAATGAAGCTGTTCAAATTCCTTATTGAGCAGCTTTATCAGCGGACCGATATGACAAAGCTCATTCACATATATTTCTCCTTTCACCAAAATATGTTGCACGCTACATATTATCACAAAAAGAACCCCCGCACAATACTTTTTTACGAGATTTTTTGTGCGGAAGTACAAGTTATTTTTCAGTTTACATTTCCGTAGGGCGGATTGCTTTTATACTCGATAAAAACTCTGACATTGAATTTCAGACCGCATCTGGGACACTTTGTTATATGCTTTCCCTTTATCCTTTTAAGCCTCAGCTTTGCAGAGCACTTTGGACATTTTTTATAGATATAGTTTTTGTCGCGTATGTTTTTTGTTTTGGCATCAAGCACAGGAATTATTCTGCTTCTTATTCTCAGATACTTTTCATTTTCAAGAGTTCTTTTTCCGATATTTCTCGAAAGTATCCTGAAAAAGGCAAATATATAGAAAAAGGTATTAAGTCCCGAGCATATATAGTAAGGAATATGTGAGGGAAGAAAACGCAGGAACATGCAAAGCACCGCCATCACAAGTCCCGCGGTCATAAGAAAGCTGCTGAACTGATCAAAGCCGTACCTTCCGTACATAAACCTGTATAATTTTTCCTTAAAGCTGTTCATAAATTACATTATCCTTTCGTATCAGCAGCAGAAAATAAACGGCATTCCCCCGCCGGAGCAACCGCCGCAGAGAGTACACAGAAGATCTGCAAGACAGCACCACATACAAGCCTTTGACATCCTGAAGCTCGGTCTTCCGTAAGAGGTGCTTGTTTCTCCGTAAGAATTACCCGCATTGGAAAGTCTGTTATAAAGTGTCCTGTAATCCTCATTATACGGCTCTTTTTCGCAGGCTATTCTTGCATGCTCAAGGGCAGTAATCATATTACCGACACCGTAATTGGCAACGGCGCTGAAATAGTACCATCTTCCGTTACGAGTGGCAATTACCGATAAAAGAGACAGCGCCTGACGGTATCTTCCACTGTTAAGAAGGACTCTTACGGATTCCATTCTTGAGGCATCGTCACTGCCGTAGGAGCTACCCGAAGTATGATCCGCTCCGAAGCCCCCGAAGGGATTGCCGTAGGAGTACGGACCGCTCTGACCGTAGGTGCCAGACGAATTCGGAGTATATCCGTTTTTTATCTGATCGTAGGCAGCATTGATCTCACTCATTTTTTCTGCAGCCGCCGCATCTCCGGGATTAAGATCGGGATGGTATTTCTTTGCAAGCTTTCTGTATGCTTTTGTTATATCTTCCTCGGATGAACCACGCGGCACTCCGAGAATATCATATGGATCTCTGTTCACTTTTTATTACCTTTCTTCCGGGAATCATATCCTGTCCATACTCCCGAAAAAAGAATATTCTCAATTATTTCTTTATCCTGCTTTATGCTGAGTGCATTGTATTTCTCCACGCAATCCGCCATTATCATTCTGAGGACAGGCTCAATATCATTAAAGCTGTAACAAACAAAGGGATTATATTTCTTTTTCCTGATATCGCTTTTAAGATCGACTGCGGCATCAATAACATAAATAAATTTTCCCAGTGCAAAGCCGAAATCATAAAGCTTCTGCTGTTCCGTAAAATCTCCGTGAGCAAAAATACTGCCCAGGAGCCGCCCGAAAATATCTGAAGGAATATCAGGCACAAGGATTCCGTTTTTCTCCACCTGAGCCAATTCGGCGAGACACTTTTTTATACCTTCACACTGCTTCGGATAACATTTTGATATTCGTTCGACCTCTTTTTTAAATAAAAGAGATTTTGCGAATGCATCAACGGACTTATCATCCTGCCAGTCATCAAGATATTTATAATATGCTAAAGCAATATTCATATCTGCCGCATAGGAGGTGTATTTATTGCGAAGATATTTTCTTTTCTTTGAGGGGTATACGGGACATCTGCCTGAGGTCTCCGTATAGTATTCACCGCTTACGGCAGAAAGCACTATTGCAAGAAAAACAAGATCGTAGGTCAAGGTCATTCTGCACTTAAAACCTCTGTCCTTACCGAGATCCTCACAAAGTCCGCAGTATACTGCCTTATATCTTATACGCTGCGCTTCCGTAAGCTTTTCAGGATTTGCCACAACAAAGCCGAACACTGTCCCACCTCCGCAAAAAAATGATAAAGCCGCTCTCTTAAAATTATCTTTAATTTTACCATATTATTCCGATTATATGCAAGACATTTTTAATAAGTATACAAACATATCCCCATAAAACAGATATTATCAAAAAATCCTTGCAATTTTATTATTTTACAGTATAATTGTATTGTTATAAAATTAACGGAGGTTGAAAATAATGTTAGTATCAGCAAAAGACATGCTTAATAAAGCAAAGGCCGGCAAATATGCAGTCGGTCAGTTCAACATCAATAATCTTGAATGGACAAAGGCTATCCTTCTCACAGCACAGGAATTAAACTCCCCTGTTATCCTCGGTGTTTCCGAAGGTGCAGCAAAGTATATGTGCGGCTTCAACACTATCGTAGGTATGGTAAACGGTATGCTTGAGACCCTTAACATCACCGTTCCCGTTGCTCTTCATCTTGACCACGGTTCATATGACGGTGCATATGCCGCAATGAACGCAGGTTTCTCATCCGTTATGTTCGACGGCTCACACTATGCAATCGATGAAAACATTGCAAAGACAAAGCAGATCATTGCAGACGCAGATGCAAAGGGCATTTCAGTTGAAGCTGAAGTCGGTGCTATCGGCGGTGAAGAAGACGGTGTTGTAGGCGGCGGTGAGGTTGCTGATCCCGCAGAATGCAAGATGATCGCTGACCTCGGTGTTACAATGCTTGCTGCAGGTATCGGTAATATCCACGGTAAGTATCCCGAAAACTGGGCAGGTCTTAACTTTGATGTTCTTGCAAAGATCCAGGAGCAGACAGGCACAATGCCCCTCGTTCTTCACGGCGGCACAGGTATCCCTGAGGAAATGATCAAGAAGGCTATATCTCTCGGTGTTTCAAAGATCAATGTTAACACAGAATGCCAGCTTACATTTGCTGCTGCAACAAGAGAATACATAGAAGCAGGCAAGGACCTTCAGGGCAAGGGCTTTGACCCCAGAAAGCTCCTCGCTCCCGGCGTAGAAGCTATCAAGGCTACTGTTAAGGAAAAGATGGAGCTCTTCGGTTCCGTCAACAAGGCTTAAGCTATGACAGAGCACAGCCGTAAGGCTGTTGAGCTTTTCAGAAGCGGCTATAACTGCTCTCAGGCAGTATTTGCGGCTTTTTCCGATGTTACGGGAATCGACGAAAAGACTTCCGTAAAAATGGCTTCTCCTTTCGGCGGAGGTCTCGGAAGACTGAGAGAAATCTGCGGCGCAGTAAGCGGTATGTCACTTGCTGCAGGCTGTCTTTGGGGATATGATGATACAGAAAACAAGGATGCAAAAACCGAACACTATGCACTTATTTCAGGCATGGCAAAGGATTTTGCTGAGGTTTTCGGTTCATACATCTGTAAGGATATCCTTGCAATAAAAACCACGGAATACTCCCCCGTTGCAGAAAACCGCACGCCTGAGTTTTACGCTCTGCGCCCTTGTGAACGCTGTGTAGCCGTTGCTGCTGAAATTCTCGATAAACGAATCGAACAGACAAAAAAATAAGAAAAAATCTTACGATTTGTCAACCCCCTACCCCCAATCTGGGGCTGTAGGTGTTTCTTGTTATAAGCAAAATTGCTCACATTGCGAGCAATTTCCTATATAATAAAACATATCCGAGGCTCACAAAAAATGTCAGCCTCGGATGTTTTTCTATATAATAAAACAAATCACAAAGTTACATCAAAAAAAGTGCCGTACATTTTGTTAAAATGCAGGACTTCTTGTTTTTTCAGTATCTCTGTGATAAAATATAAGTGATAAAACACTAAGGAGAATTTGTATGCAGATACTTTCACCTGATGAAATAAGAAAAGCGGAAGATAACGAAAACGGCAAGGGACTCACATATGAAGAGATGATGGAAAATGCGGGGACAGGCTGTGCCGGGCATATTCTGTCGCATTATCCCGATAAACAGAATATCGTTATTCTTTGCGGAAAAGGCAAAAACGGCGGAGACGGCTTTGTTATTGCAAGAAAGCTTTTTGAAGCAAGTAAATCTGTCAGTGTGATAACTGTTTTCAATTCTCCTTCAGATGAGCTTTCAGAAAAAAACAAAAAGAGAATTGACGACTGTGTCAATATTTTTGACGGCAGCACGGTAAGCCGTAAGACTTTATCGCTGATTGAAGAGGCCGATTTGATAATTGAAGCCGTATTCGGCATCGGCTTCAGAGGTGAAATGCCCGAAAACATAAAAAGGCTTTTTGCGGCAGCAAACAAAAGTAACGCTGTAAGAATCGCAATTGATATTCCCGGCGGTCTTTCGGAAAACGCAGTGAATGCAGACGATTGCTTTACAGCTGATGAAACACTTTCAATGCTATGCTTCAAAAAAGAGCATATATATAAGCCGTTCAGTGACAAATGCGGTCTTGTCACGGTAATCCCCATAGGCTTTGTCTGCCCCGAAAGCAAGCTTAATTCTGCTTGTATTACGGAAATAAAGAATATGCTTCCCCACCGTCCCTTTGATTCAAATAAGGGAACCTTCGGGAAGGCACTTGTTATTTCCGGCAGTTACAAAATGCCCGGAGCTGCAATCATTGCCGCCAAAGCAGCTCTTTCTACGGGAGCAGGTCTTACTGCTCTTGCTTTTCCCGATCGTATCTATAATACCGTAACATCTCATCTTACAGAATGCGTGTTCCGTCCTCTTCGATCCGACTCAGACGGCTGTCTGTCGGCAGAGTATGAACTGTATGACGATATAAAGAGCGACGAATATTCAGCAATCGCAATAGGCCCGGGGCTTTCTGTCTGCAACGGTGCAGAAAAACTGTTAAGATCGCTGCTTCTGAATTATAAAGGCAAGCTTATTATTGATGCAGACGGAATAAATATAATTTCCCGTAATATAAATTTACTGAAGGAGTCCGAGGCAAAAATAATAATGACTCCCCATCCGGGAGAAATGTCAAGACTTACAGGCTTATCGGTAAAAGAGATCAATTCCCGCCGTGAAGCAGTTGCAGAAGAATTTGCAAAACAGTATAATGTAACGCTTCTTCTTAAGGGTGCAAATACGGTAATTGCTTCTCCCGACGGAAGGCTTTATATCAATCCCACAGGCTGTTGCGCACTTTCAAGAGGCGGAAGCGGAGATCTTCTGACAGGCATTATCGTCTCTCTTGCCGCACAGGGGCTTTCCTGTAAGGATGCCGCGGCAGCAGGTGCATTCATTCACGGACTTGCAGGCGAAACAGCCCAAAGCCTGTTTACCTCCTATTGTGCAACCGTTGAAAGAATATACGATTGCATACCGAAGGCTCTTTCAGAAATACTTTCGGGACAGTGATAATGTGAATCGTTTTTCAGCATCTGTAATATCCGTTATACTTATTTTGTGCTTAATGTCCTCCTGCGGGAATGAAAGCTCGGCAAGCCTTTTGACACCGCAAGGCAGCTTTTCCGTACATATGAAAGCAAAAAAAGGAGAAGCTCTGTTTGAAGCGGATATAGATTGCTTTTCATATAACGATATTACACTTACCTTTACCTATCCCGAAGAGCTGTCGGGATTTGCAGTTTCATCCTCAGAGAATGCATATATCATCAACATTTTCGGTGTAAATGATATAATGTCAGAGGAAGAAATCAGCAAAACCTCTTTGCTGAACATTCTTTTCAATACGATCAGAATATCAGTTTTTTCAAATCACGGACAATTCAAAAAAGCTGACTCAGGCTTTTCGGCGGCTCTTACAGTTGATGATATCCCAATAAGCGTGACATTTTCCGAGGACGGATATCTTACATCCATATCAGCGGAAGCTATCAATTTTTCTGCTGAGTTTCAAAAATCAGGTTGACAAAACCGAAAAAAAACAATATACTTCTTTTGTAATATATTTTGCAATGGTACAGTTAATAAAAGCTTCAGGTCTCCTCAGAGAGAAAACGGTCGGTGCAAGTTTTCGGGATCGGTTTTTATATGCCGCTGTACGGCATCAGGATGATGAATTCTGCGTAATTTCTGCGTTAAAGGATATTGAGGGGTGCTTGGCACAATTCGGGTGGTACCGCGGCGAAAGCCGTCCCGAGTATGTGACAGGTGTCTTTTTTTGTTACGGTAAAAAAATCAGATAAAGGACAGTGAAAAAAAATGGAATGGACAGGACTTAACGAGATACGCGAAAAGTATCTCAGATTCTTTGAATCAAAAGAACATCTCAGACTCCCCAGCTTTTCCCTTATCCCTCAGGGGGATAAGAGCCTTCTGCTTATAAATGCAGGTATGGCACCTATGAAAAAGTATTTCACAGGTGAGGTTACTCCTCCCTCAAAAAGAGTTACCACCTGTCAGAAGTGTATCAGAACTCCCGATATCGAAAGAGTCGGCAAGACCTCCCGTCACGGCACCTTCTTTGAAATGCTCGGCAATTTCTCATTCGGTGATTATTTCAAGCACGAGGCAACAAAATGGGCTTGGGAATTCTGCACAGAGGTTATGGAAATGCCCGTCGACAAATTATGGATAAGCATATTTGAGGAAGACGATGAAGCATTCGACATCTGGACAAAAGAGGTAGGCGTTTCTCCCGACAGAATAGTAAGACTCGGAAGAGAGGATAATTTCTGGGAGCACGGAGCAGGCCCCTGCGGTCCCTGCTCAGAGATCCACTTTGACAGAGGTGCGGAAAACGGCTGCGGCAGTCCTGACTGTAAGGTAGGCTGTGACTGTGACAGATTCGTTGAATTCTGGAATCTTGTTTTCACGCAGTTTGAAAATGACGGTAACGGCAATTATACACGCCTTAAGAATCCCAATATCGATACAGGTATGGGACTTGAAAGACTTGCCTGTATTTCTCAGGGTGTCGCAAATCTCTTTGAGGTCGATACCATCCAGAACATTATGAAACACATAATGGAAATAGCAGGTGTAAAATACCACGAAAACGAAAAAAGCGATGTGTCGCTCCGTGTTATAACCGATCACATCAGAAGCACGACTATGATGATCTCCGACGGCGTTATGCCCTCAAATGAAGGCAGAGGCTATGTTCTCAGAAGACTTTTAAGACGCGCAGCCCGTCACGGAAGACTTTTAGGTATTGACAGACCTTTCCTTTCAGAGGTTTGCGAAACAGTTATCAAGGAAAGCGGTGCCGCTTATCCTCAGCTTACTGAAAAGAAGGATTATATTCTCAAAATAATTGCTATCGAAGAAGAGAATTTCAACAAGACAATTGACTCAGGACTGAGACTCCTTGAAGAGATGATAGCAGGCTCTGACGGAAAATGCCTCAGCGGCGACGATGCATTCAAGCTTTCAGACACCTTCGGCTTCCCTCTTGACCTTACAAGAGAGATCCTTGAGGAAAAGGGAATGAGCGTCGATGAGGACAGATTCAATGAGCTTATAAAGATCCAGAAGGAAACGGCAAGAAATGCCCGTAAGGATGCAGGTGCCGATGCATGGAAAAATTCTTCCGCTTCTCTTAAGGGTATTCCCGAAACGGTATTTACAGGCTATGACAGCATAAACGGTAACGGCAAGGTGCTTGCTATACTCACCTCCTCCGGTGAAACAGCAGAAAACATCGGCGAAGGCGAAGAGGCTGTTCTTATTCTTGATTCCACATCCTTCTATGCAGAAGGCGGCGGACAGTGCGGTGACAAGGGTACAATAAAAAATTCCGCATTCTCCTTCAAGGTCAATGACACAACAAAGAATAACGGCGGAATATTCTTCCATAAAGGCGTAGTTGAAAGCGGAATCGTTTCTGTCGGAGAGGAAGCACAGACCTTCGTCTGCGAATCATTCAGAGAAGCAGTAAAGAGAAATCACACATCGGCTCATCTTCTTCAGGCTGCTCTCAGAAGCACGCTCGGCTCACATGTTGAGCAGGCAGGTCAGCTTGTAAACGAAGCTGTTATGAGATTTGACTTCACACACTTCTCCGCTCTTACTTCCGAAGAGCTCTTAAAGATCGAAAAAGATGTAAATGCAGTTATCCTTTCTGCACTTTCAGTTGAAAGCTCAGAAAAGACTCTTGCAGAAGCAAAGGCTATGGGTGCTATGGCTCTCTTCGGAGAAAAATACGGCGACACCGTTAGAGTAGTTAACGCAGGCGGCTATTCTCTTGAGCTCTGCGGCGGTACTCATACAGAGAACACCGGAAAAATAGGTATGTTCAAAATAGTATCCGAAAGCTCCGTTGCATCAGGTGTCAGAAGAATTGAAGCAGTTACGGGACTTAACGCATTAAGTTATGTAAATGAGCTTAATAATTCTCTTCAGAAGACTGCCGCAGTTCTTAAGTGCTCCGCTTCTGCGGTTGCAGACAAGGCTCTGGCTCTTTCCAACGAGCTCAAGGCAAAGGACAAGCAGATAGAAAAGCTCAATTCCGAGCTTGCTTCTGCAAAGGCTGCAGATCTCTTTACAAAGGTCGGAGAATTTAACGGTATAACCGTACTTACTGCCGATCTCGGTGAAGCAGATGCAAATGCTCTCAGAACGATGCTCGACTCCTCAAAGGCCGATGACAGCATAATAGTTGTTGCAGGCAAGAATTCGGAAAAGGGTACCTGCTCATTTGCCTGTGCCTGCGGCAAGGAAGCAATTGCAAAGGGTGCTCACGCAGGTAATATCGTAAGAGAAACAGCAAAAATTGCAGGCGGTGCAGGAGGCGGAAAGCCTGATTCTGCAATGGCAGGCGGTAAGGATATAACAAAAATATCAGAGGCTCTCGCAGCTGTAAGCGGTATAGCTGAAGCCCTGATAAAATAAAGGAGAATCGCAATGGATTGTATTTTCTGTAAAATAGCAAACGGCGAAATACCTTCTGCAAAGGTATATGAGGATGACAAGATCCTCGCCTTTAAGGATCTCGATCCTCAGGCTCCCGTTCATATTCTCGTGATCCCAAAGGAGCATATAAAGTGGGCTTATGACATCAATGAAGAAAACAGCAGTATCATATCCCATATTTTTACAAAAATTCCTCTCATAGCAAAGGAGCAGGGATTGGAAAACGGCTTCAGGATAGTAAACAACTGCGGCGAATCAGCAGGTCAGAGTGTACATCATATACACTTCCACCTTCTCGGCGGCAGAGACTTCACCTGGCCTCCCGGCTAATAAATACCTCGGGCGCTGTGTCACAAGGACACAGCGCCTGTTTTATTTGCCTTGCAGTGGCTGTTATCACTTTTTTAGCAACATAAATTTCTTCAGGAAGCTTCGCGTACCCTTTTGTAGTTATCCATTTTCAGCTTCAGATAAAGACTTTTGCTGTCACTCTTTTCAGTCCGCTTCATATTATGGTATTGAAAGCAACGAAAGGAGGTTGGATATATGTTTTTTGGTAACGGATGCAACAGTTATTGGATTCTCTTCATC
The DNA here is from genome assembly GCA_017440965.1 of Clostridia bacterium. Taxonomy (GTDB): domain Bacteria; phylum Bacillota; class Clostridia; order Oscillospirales; family Acutalibacteraceae; genus RUG806. The sequence goes on from JAFSGH010000044.1 coordinate 28,086, forward strand.
ATCCTCATTCTCGTTCTCACCGGCGATAACGGATGCTGTAACAACCAGAACAACTGCGGCTGTAGCTGCAATCAGAACAACTGCGGCTGTGGCTGTAACTGATTTCTGAAAAACAGTCTGCCTGCTGTCGGCAGAATAGACAGTCTGATGTAAAAAACTCCAATAATCTTTTATATTATCGGAAGTAATTTCCGTAATGAAAAAAAGCACCCGAAAAGGGAGCTTATTGCTCCTTTTTCGGGTGAAAATCATTATTCAGAATATTATCCTTTTCAGAGAAAAGAACTGCTCTTTTTACGCCCTGCATCATTATCGTCGTAATAAGTCCCGCAACCTCTTTTGGGGGAAGACGGTTTTCCTTATTAAGCCACAGCCACAGTATATTTGCGACTCCTGCAGAAATAAACTGGGCGCAGTACATTGAAAGCTCTGTCCCGCTTTCATAGCCAATGAAATTACCTACGATCCTTGTAAGCCTCTCACCTATACTTATATTTCCCTTATCACTCAGAAGAACAAGAAACAGCTCTCTGTTATTCTCAGCATATGTAAGCATCTCTGCAATAACATCGGTATTACTTGACCTCAGTGACCGATGTTTTCCTATTATCTGATTGACATCCTTGGAAATATCGTTAATTATATCATTATACAAATCGACCGGAGAGTCATAATGATGATAAAAGGTGCTTCTGTTTATATCAGCAAGCTCACAAAGCCTCTTAATGCTTATCTCATGCAAGGGCTTTGTGTGCATAGAATCTATAAGAGCTTCCTTAAGTATCTTTTTTGTCATCTTAACACGGCGGTCTTCTGCATTGGGCATAAAAATACCTCTTTTCAACGAAGTTTATTATATTATACATTCTCTTTTCATAAAAAGCAACACCGTGTATATTTTTCAGCAATATGCACAACAACAGATATTGTGTTGCTTCAGAAAATTCACAAATAAAAGGTCTTTCAATAACATTTTATCGTTGCATTCAGACATTCTGATAATTAAATTATATTTTTCAGTTCACTTTTAAGATTTTTGTTGTATAATAGGCTTATAAGAAAATATCTTACGATTTGTCAACCCCCTGCCCCCAATCTTGGGGGCTGTAGGTGTTTCTTGTTATAAGCTAAATTGCTCACAACGCGAGCAATTTCCTATATAATGAAAAAGAAAGGTATTACTGAAAATGAACGATAACAATTCACAAAAGAGCTTCAGCTTACTTTTTGATGAGGATAAAATAAAGGCATCCACTCCTTTTATACATGAATATGAAAAGCTGATGGCATATTACCGATGTGCCATTATGGAAATTGAAACAAAATTCAATGTCCTTAATCAGGAATTCTCCCTAAGATATGACAGAAATCCCATCAGCTCGATAAAAAGCAGATTAAAGACGCCCCGCAGTGTAATAGAAAAGCTTGAAAGACTTGATAAGGCTTTTACAATAGAAAACATAGAAAGCTACCTTAATGATGTTGCAGGCATAAGAGTGGTATGCTCATTCCCGAATGATGTATATCTTCTGGCAAACGCACTTTTGGGACAAGACGATATAACGCTCATAAGAGAGAAGGATTATATAAAGAATCCGAAAGACAACGGCTACAGAAGTCTTCATCTTATAGTCACCGTTCCGATTTTCCTTGCAAGTGAAAAAAGACTTATGAAGGCAGAAATACAGCTGCGCACGATCGCAATGGATGTCTGGGCAAGCCTTGAGCATCAGCTTAAATACAAAAAGGATATCCCCTTCACATCCGATATGGAAAACGAGCTTCTTTACTGCGCAAAGCTCAGCTCAGAGCTTGATACAAGAATGGATAACCTCAGAAAACTGACAAACAACTAAAAAAATCCCGTGCATAAGCGCGGGATTTTTCACTTTTTTTATTTAAGTGTAGCTAACATAACAGCCTTTATTGTGTGCATACGGTTTTCTGCTTCCTTGAATACAACGGAAGCACTGCTTTCGAATACATCATTTGTGACTTCAAAGGCATCCATACCGAATTTTTCGCCCATTTCCTTACCGACCTGAGTTTTATGATCGTGATAAGAAGGAAGGCAGTGCATAAAGATACAGCCATCACCTGCTATATCCATTTTCTCCTTATTGACCTGATAGGGAGTAAGCTCCTTTACTCTTTCCTCCCATACCTCAATAGGCTCGCCCATTGATACCCATACATCCGTACAGATAACATCAGCACCCTTGCAGGCAACCTTGGGATCCTCTTCAAAATGAAGTGCAGCTCCTGTTTCTTTAGCTATCTCCTCACATTTTGCAACAAGGGATGCATCTGGGAAATATTTTTTCGGTGCACAGGCTGTAAAATCAAGTCCCATTTTTGCACAACCGATCATAAGTGAATTTCCCATATTATAACGGGCATCACCCATATATACAAACTTTATCCCCTTAAGTCTTCCGAAATGCTCCTTTATGGTAAGAAGATCTGCAAGAATCTGAGTGGGATGATATTCATTTGTAAGTCCGTTCCATACAGGGACAGAAGAATACTCTGCAAGCTCTTCTACTATTTCCTGACCGTAGCCTCTGTATTCTATGCCGTCAAAAATACCGCTGAGAACTCTTGCTGTATCGGCAATGCTTTCTTTTTTTCCTATCTGTGAGCCTGAGGGATCAAGATAAGTAGTGCCCATACCGAGATCGTGTGCAGCAACCTCAAAGCTTGATCTTGTTCGTGTGCTTGTTTTTTCAAAAATCAAAGCAACATTTTTACCTCTGAGCTCATCGTGAAGGATTCCGTTTTTCTTCTTTGTCTTAAGCTCAGCGGAAAGCTCGAGCAGATATTCTATCTCTTCAGGGGTAAAATCCAATAATGTTAAAAAATCTCTTCCTTTAAGATCCATAATTATACCTCACAGGCTTTCTTTAATACTTTAACGGCTTTTTCAATAAGCTCATCGGGAATATTAAGTGCAGGCAGAAGCCTTACCTTTGTTTTTGCCTTAAGCACAAGAACACCGTTATCCATACACTCTTTTATTACATCGGCGGCGTTCTTTTCAGTCTCAATACCTATCATAAGTCCCATACCGCTGACACTCTTTATTCCGGAGGCATTCTGTAATTCACTGAAGATATAAGCTGACTTCTTTTTTACATCTGCAAGCAGCTCATCATCTATTCTTGAAAGAATGCTGACAGCACCTGCACAGCAGACGGGGTTTCCGCCGAAGGTAGAGCCGTGATCAGACGCACCGAGCACAGCCTTTGTCTTTTCTCCGAAAAGCGTTGCACCGAGAGGAAGTCCTCCGCCGAGTCCCTTAGCAGTCGATACGATATCGGGAGAAATACCGAAATTCATATAGCAGTAAAGCTCACCGCATCTGCCGTTTCCGCACTGCACCTCATCGCAGATAAGAATTATATCTTCCTTTTCACATATCTCTGCAATTGTCTTTACGAATTCCGCGTTGAGTGCGGCAACTCCGCCCTCACCCTGCACGCATTCGATCATAATTGCGGCAACCTTATTATCCGCAACCATTTTTCTGATACCATCACAGTCATTTACATCGGCATACAAAAAGCCTTCTGTAAGAGGAAGAAAGTCCTTATGGAAAACATCCTGTCCCGTTGCGGCAAGAGTGGTAACGGTTCTTCCGTGGAAGCTGTTTTTGAGAGTTATAATATTATAATACTCTCCGCCTTTCTTTTCAAAGGCATATTTTCTTGCAGTTTTGATTGCACACTCATTTGCCTCCGCACCGGAATTTGAAAAGAATACCTTTTTCATACCCGTCTTTTCGCAGAGCATCTGAGCAAGCTCAACGCAAGGAGAGGAATAGTAAAGATTGGATGTATGCTGAAGAGTTGCCGCCTGGTCAGCAACTGCCTTCTGCCACTTACCGTCTGCTATTCCGAAAGCAGTTACGGCAATTCCCGAGCCGAGATCAATATATTCCTTGCCGTTTTCATCATATACAAGAGAACCCTTTCCCTTTACAAGCTGGAGAGGAAATCTTGCATATGTATTTGCAACATATTCATTATCAAGTGCTTTTATATTACTCATCATTTTCACCTGCCGTAAACATAGTTCCCATACCTTCATCAGTAAGAGTTTCAATAAGTATTGAATGAGGAACTCTGCCGTCTATTATAAACACCTTTTTCACACCCCAGCTGAGCGCATCCATACAGCACTGTGCCTTGGGGATCATTCCGTCCTTTATAACGCCTTCATCTATCAGCTGCTGTGCCTCTTTTGCGGTAAGAGATGATATAAGAGAAGCGGGATCGTTCTTATCTCTTAATATACCCGATATATCAGTCATTGAAATAAGACTTTCCGCACCGAGAGCACCTGCAATTTTTGCGGCTGCGGTATCTGCATTTATATTATAAATATTTCCCTCACTGTCACAGCCGACTGTTGAAATGATCGGGATATATCCCTTTTCAAGAGAATCCTCGATAATTTCGGGATTGATATTTGTAATATTTCCGACAAAGCCTAATTTTTCGTTTTTCATTTCGGCTTCGATCATATGACCGTCAACACCTGAAAGACCGATAGCCTTTCCGCCCTTCTGCTCGATCATATTGACAAGACCTTTATTTATTTTGCCTGAAAGCACCATAAGCACTATCTGTGCAGTTTCCTCATCAGTAACCCGAAGACCGTCAACAAAGACAGTTTCCTTGCCGACCTTGGCAAGCATTTCCGTTATTTCGGGACCGCCTCCGTGAACAAGCACTACCTTTACACCGATAAGATTAAGAAGCACCATATCACGCATTACGGAATCCTTGAGCTCACCGTTTATCATAGCATTACCGCCGTATTTTACAACAAGCACTTTTCCGCGGTATTTGAGTATATAAGGCAGAGCCTCAACTATGACCTCTGCACGGCTTGAATTTGAAATGTCCATATTTTAATCTCCTCAGGTTCTGTAATCACCGTTGATCTTCACATAATCATATGTAAGATCACAGCCCCAGGCTGCGGAGGAATACTCTCCATCATTAAGATCGACCTTTATTTCGATCTCCTTTTCAAGAAGGATCTCCTTTGCCTTTTCCTCACTGAATTCAATTCCCGCACCGTTCTTGCAAACCTCTACGGTGCCCTTTGAGGATATAAATGCAACATCGATCTTTGTAACATCAACATCTGCGCCCGAATATCCGATAGCACAAAGCACTCTGCCCCAGTTTGCATCGGCACCGAACATCGCAGCCTTAGTAAGAGATGAGCAGATAACACTCTTGGCTACTGTTTTTGCGATTTCTTTTGTTTTTGCACCGCTTACCTTACATTCAAGAAGCTTGGTTGCGCCTTCGCCGTCACCTGCTATGCATCTGCAAAGGTAAACTGTTACAGTATTGAGGGCCTTCATAAATGCATTAAAATCTTCACCCTCAGCAATTATCTCTTCATTTCCTGCCATACCGTTTGCGAGAACGGATACCATATCATTAGTAGAGGTATCACCGTCAACGCTTACCATATTAAACGTCTCGGATATATCATTTTTAAGTGCCTTACTGAGCATCTCACTGCTTATGGCACAGTCAGTTGTAATAAAAACAAGCATTGTAGCCATATTGGGATGTATCATACCCGAGCCCTTTGCTATGCCGCCGATAGTACAGGTCTTACCGCCGGCAGTAAATTCAACAGCGATCTCCTTGAGTGCCGTATCAGTCGTCATTATACCCTCTGCTGCCTCCTGAGAGTTATTTCCGAGTGCACCGACAAGCTGCTTCATCCCGTTTTTAATGGGAGTAATATCAAGAGTCTGTCCGATAACACCGGTAGAAGCAACGATAACATCCTTTTCGGAAATACCAAGCTCCTCTGCAACAAGCTTACACATAGCCTCTGCTTTTTCGATGCCGTCAGCATTACAGGTATTGGCATTTCCCGAATTGCAGATAACAGCCTGAGCCTTACCGTCACTGATATTGCTTTTTGTTACGGTAAGAGGAGCACCCTTTACGAGATTGGTAGTATAAACTGCAGCCGCATTTGCCTTTACCTCGCTTACGATAAGTGCAAGGTCTCTTTTAGTTTTATTCTTTCTGATACCGCAGTGTATACCGCTTGCTTTATATCCTTTTGCGGCACATACGCCGCCTGAAACTGTCTTTAACATATTTTTCACTCCTGAAGTCCGTATGAGGGGGCAAGTCCCAGGACTATATTCAAACATTCAATTGCCGCTCCCGAAGCACCCTTGCCGAGATTATCGTATACTGCCTCAAGCGTCATTCTCTCTTCGTTACCGTATACACCTACGGTCATAGTATCCTTAAAGGAAAAGCTTGCCGCGGATAAGAAACCGCCCTGATCAAAGCTGTCCTTAAAGCCTACCATTCCCCAATTGTATTTTTCCTTATAGATCTTTCTGATATCATCAATACTGCCGTTGATATCCTTGCCGAAAAGAGGCACGGTCACCGCCATTCCAGAATAGAAATCTCCGACAACGGGAACAAACACGGGGAAATCGGAAATCCCCGTAACAGCCTTCATCTCCTTAAGATGCTTATGCTGTTGGGTAAGACCGTAAATTCTCGGAGCTGAGAGAAGAGCATCTCTTTCATCGCTCTCATACTCCCCTATCATCTTTTTGCCGCCGCCTGAATATCCGGTCAGCGAAAAACAGCTGAAAGCACTGTCGGGTGATACGACACCCTTTTCAATAAGAGGATATATAAGGGCAATAAAGCCGCTGGCGTGACATCCCGGCACTGCTATTCTGTGTGAGGACTTTATTCTTTTAAGATGCTTTTCAGAAAGCTCCGGGAAGCCGTATGCCCAGCTTTCGTCCGTTCTGTGTGCGGTAGAGGTATCAATAACAACGGTGGTGTCATTTTCAATAAAGCTTACAGCCTCTCTTGCAGCATCATCAGGAAGACATAAAAATGCGATATCGGCACTGTTTATGGCCTCCTTTCTGTATAAAGCATCCTTTCTTTTATCATCACTTAATGTGATAAGCTCAATATCTTTTCTTTCGGAAAGCCTTTCGTGGATACGAAGTCCCGTCGTGCCTGCCGAACCGTCAATGAATACCTTTTTCATTTGATAAAAATTCCTTAACCTGTGCGATTTGTGTTTTTACGGATTCTATACCTGTTCCGCCTGCGGATATTCTCAGATTGACACAGTTTTCAAGGTCAATTGCCTTATAAAGATCACTGTCAAAATGAGAATCAAATTCCTTATATTTTTCAAGAGGAATATCCTCAAGTATTGTATTATTCTGTACCGAGTAGCCTACTATCTGACCAACGATCTTATAAGCAGCTCTGAAGGGAAGGCCTTTTCCTACAAGATAATCGGCAAGATCAGTTGCATTTATAAAGCCTTTCTGAGCTGCCTTTTTCATATTTTCGGGAATAGGCTTCATAGTATCAAGCATGGGAATAAATACGGAAAGACATTTTTTAACAGTCTCAATACTGTCAAATACTGCTTCCTTATCCTCCTGCATATCCTTATTGTAAGCAAGAGGCAAGCCCTTTAATGTGGTAAGCAGAGCCATCAGATCGCCGTATACTCTGCCTGTCTTTCCTCTTACAAGCTCTGCCATATCGGGATTCTTCTTCTGAGGCATTATGCTTGAGCCGGTGGTATATGAATCATCAAGCTCAATGAATTTGAACTCCCAGCTTGACCAGAGGATTATCTCCTCGGAAAAACGGGAAAGATGCATCATAATAACAGAGAAAGCACTCATAAGCTCAATACAGTAATCACGGTCCGAAACACCGTCAAGCGAATTTAACATAATTCCATCAAAACCGAGAGCCTTTGCAGTCATCATACGGTCAGTGGGATAGGTAGTACCTGCAAGTGCACAGCAGCCGAGAGGTGAATAATTCATTCTGCTGAGTGCATCCTTAACTCTTCCCGTATCTCTCATAAACATCATTGCGTATGCAAGAAGATGCTGACCGAAGGTTATAGGCTGAGCCCTCTGAAGATGGGTATAGCCCGGCATTATAACACCGGCATTTTCCTCTGCCTTTTTTACTATAGTCTCAATTATCGAATATAAAAGAGAAAGCAGCTGCTGAGACTCATCACGAAGATACAGTCTCAGATCGAGTGCGACCTGATCATTTCTGCTTCTTGCTGTATGAAGCTTCTTTCCCACATCTCCTATACGGGATGTAAGAACAGCCTCAACAAACATATGTATATCCTCCGCATTTTCATCAATGGGAAGAGCACCGCTTTCTATATCATCAAGAACAGTCTGCAGACCGTCTATGATCTGCAGACTTTCGTTTTCGGAAATGATATTACAAGCGGCAAGCATAGCTGCATGCTCCATAGAGCCTTTGATATCCTGTTTGTACATCTTGCAGTCGAAATGTATTGATGAATTGAAATCATCCGCCTCTTTATTGAGAGCCTTTTCGAATCTGCCTGCCCACATTTTTTCCATTATTTATTCCTCAGTTCAGATTATTCTTTGCCTTCATCTTTGCATATACCTTGGTGGGAAGACCGTAAAGGTTTATAAATCCTGCCGAATCAGCCTGATTGTATACATTGTCCTCATCAAAGGTTGCGATCTCGGGATCATAAAGTGAATAGGGAGAGGTTACACCTGCATTTATCATATTACCCTTGTAAAGCTTAAGAGTAACATCACCTGTTACTGTCTTCTGAGTAGTCTTTACAAAGCTGAGAATTGCTTCTGTAAGAGGAGTAAACCACTGTGCTGTGTAAACAAGCTCTGCAAGCTTCTGAGCAACAAGTGCCTTATAGTGAGAGGTTTCCTTATCAAGAGTGATAGACTCAAGAACCTCGTGTGCCTTATAAATGATAGCTCCGCCGGGAGTCTCATATACACCGCGGCACTTCATACCGACAAGTCTGTTTTCTACGATATCAAGAAGACCGATACCGTTTGCTCCGCCAAGCTCGTTAAGCTTTGTCACGATTGCTACACTGTCCATTTCAACGCCGTCAATTGCGGTGGGGACACCCTTTTCAAAGTGGATCTTGACATAAGTGGGCTTATCGGGAGCCATTTCGGGTGAAACGCCCATCTCAAGGAAGCCGGGCTTATTATACTGAGGCTCATTTGCGGGATCCTCAAGATCAAGTCCCTCGTGGGAAAGATGCCAGATGTTCTTATCCTTGGAATAATTTGTCTCACGGTTTATCTTAAGAGGAACATTGTGTGCCTCTGCATATTCGATCTCTTCCTCTCTGCTCTTTATGTCCCACTCTCTCCAGGGAGCGATAATGGGCATATCGGGAGCAAATGCCTTGATTGCAAGCTCGAATCTTACCTGGTCGTTACCCTTACCTGTGCAGCCGTGGCAGATAGCATCTGCGCCTTCCTTAAGAGCAATCTCAGCAATTCTCTTTGCAATAGGGGGACGGGCAAAAGCTGTACCGAGAAGATAATCCTCATACTTTGCGCCTGCCTGAACACAGGGGAAAACATAATCTTCAATAAATTCCTTTGTAAGATCTTCAATATAAAGCTTTGATGCACCTGTCTTGAGAGCCTTTTCCTCAAGTCCCTCAAGCTCATCAGCCTGACCTACATTACCGGAAACTGCAATGACCTCACAGTTATTGTAATTTTCCTTAAGCCAGGGAATAATGATCGATGTATCAAGACCGCCTGAATATGCAAGCACTACCTTTTTGATTTTTGACTTATCCATTGTATTTTCCTCCGAAATTCGAATTTATATTCATTTGATATGCATAACTATACATCATTATATTTATTTTGTCAAGCATCTTCAAAAACATTTTTATTTTATGTGTACTTGCATAGTTTATTATATAAAGAATAAATAATTATGTTCATTTCGCACAACTCCCACCATATACACCGAGTTGCATATTATATGCATTTATACATTTTCTATGCATAAAAATTCTATCTCTTTTTTTGAAACTTTATGTGGCAATCATCCGATAAATATGATAAAATATATATAATTGATTTTAAGGAGAGATTATTATGTGTGAGAATTGCGGAAACAGCGATCTCAGCCTGCTGAACGATATATTCGCAAAAATGGCTGAAAATGGCGATAATCTTATAACTGTTTTACAAAAGGCTCAGGAAATCTACGGATATCTTCCCACAGATGTGCTTTACGAGATTGCAGAAAAAACAGGTGCATCCCCTGCTAAAGTTATAGGAGTTGCAACCTTTTATACGCAATTCAGGCTGAAAAAGGTCGGAAAATATCTGATCCTTCTCTGCAAAGGAACCGCCTGCCATGTAAACGGTGCAGACGGCATTGAAAAGGCTATATGCGAGGAATTAAAGATAAAAGACGGTGACACAACAGAGGACGGGCTGTTTTCACTTAAGACAGTGGCCTGTCTCGGTTGCTGCAGTCTTTCCCCCGTAATGATGATAAATGAAGAAACCTACGGCTCACTGACTCCTGCAAGGACAGTGGAAATTTTACGAGAGATCAGAAGGAGAGAAGAAGCATGAGAATAGTAATCGGTGAAGGCTCCTGCGGTATTGCCGCGGGTGCATCAAAGGTACACGAAAGGCTCTCACTTGCTCTTAAGGATACAGACATAAATATCGGCATTGCCGGCTGTATCGGTATGTGCTTTCTTGAACCTATTATTGATATTTATGACGGAAAGCTTCTCCTTAAAAGACTTGTAAGAGTGTCTCCCGACAGTGCAGAGGAAATAGCTGAAGCTCTGAAGAATAATGATCTTTCTGCATTGGATAAGCTTGAAATATCCGAAAGCGACAGCGTATTTCTTAAAAAGCAGACAAGAATAGCACTTCGCCGTTGCGGACTCATAGATCCCGAAAGCATTGACGCATACACCTCAGACGGCGGCTATACCGCCCTTAAAAAGGTGCTTACGGAAATGTCCCCCGAGGATGTAATAGAGGAAATAAAGATATCGGGACTTGCAGGAAGAGGCGGTGCAGGCTTCCCCACCTGGTTTAAGTGGAATGCGGCAAGAAGATCTCAGGGCGAAGAAAAATACCTTATCTGTAACGCAGATGAGGGCGATCCCGGTGCGTTTATGGACAGAGCTGTCATTGAAAGCGATCCTCATACGCTTATTGAGGGTATGCTTATAGGTGCATATGCAATAGGCGCACAAAATGCTTATGTATATGTTCGTGCAGAATATCCTCTTGCAATAGTAAGACTTCAGAAGGCTATAAACGAAGCCACTGAAAAGGGCTATCTCGGAAAAAATATCCTCGGAACAGATTTCTCCTGCTTCCTTAAAATTAAAGCCGGAGCAGGTGCATTCGTCTGCGGCGAGGAGACGGCACTTATAGAATCCCTTGAAGGCAAACGCGGTATGCCCCGTCTCAAGCCTCCCTTCCCTGCGGAAAAGGGCTATGAAAATAAGCCTTCAAACATAAATAATGTTGAGACCTTTGCAAATGTTTCCTGGATAATCGAAAACGGCGGAAAAGCCTTCAGTGCCATGGGAACAGAAAACAGCAAGGGCACAAAGGTTTTTGCGCTCACAGGCAAAATAAAAAGAGGCGGTCTTGTTGAAATACCTATGGGACTTACTCTTCGTGAGGTAATATACGATATCGGCGGCGGAATAAGAGATGACAAGGAATTCAAGGCTGTTCAGCTGGGCGGTCCCTCAGGCGGATGTATTCCGAAGGAGCTTCTTGACACAGTAATCGATTACAAGGCACTCTCCGCTACAGGTGCTATAATGGGTTCAGGCGGTATGGTCGTTATGGATGAAGGCACCTGTATGGTCAATATGGCACGCTTCTTCCTCGATTTCACAACCAAAGAATCCTGCGGTAAATGTGTTCATTGCAGGATCGGAACAAAGAGAATGTTTGAGATCCTTACCCGTATAACCGAAGGAAACGGCAAGGATGGAGACATTGAGCTTCTTGAAGAGCTTTGCGACGGCATCCGCTCAGGTGCATTATGCGGTCTCGGTCAGACAGCACCGAATCCCGTTCTTACAACAATTAAATATTTCAGGAATGAATATGAAGCACACATAAACGAAAAGCGTTGCCCTGCAGGTGAATGTGCAGCACTCAGAACTTATGTCATAGACAAAGACAAATGCAAGGGATGTACGCTCTGTGCAAAGAAATGTCCCGTTAATGCAATAAGCGGCACTGTAAAGGAAGCACACATAATTGATACAGATAAATGCATAAAATGCGGTCAGTGCAAGGATGTCTGCCGCTTTGGTGCAGTAGAAGTAAGGTAAGGAGGAAGATAAGATGTCAGACACAGTAAAGCTCATAATTGACGGCAAGGAAATAACTGCTTCATCAGAGGATACTATACTTCTTGCTGCAGAAAAAAACGGCATTGAGATCCCCAATCTCTGCTATCTTAAGGAAATGTCTCCTTACGGTGCCTGCGGAATGTGTGTGGTCGAGGCAGAAGGAAGTCCCAAGCTTTTAAGAGCCTGCTCTGCAAAGGTCGCAGAGGGTATGGTCATAAATACTATGGGCGAAAGAGCTCTTAAGGCAAGAAAGATCGCACTCGAGCTTATCATGGGTGACCATAAGGGCGATTGCATAGGTCCCTGTAAGCTTAACTGCCCCGCACATACTGACTGTCAGAAGTATGTAAAGGAAATATCAGACGGCGATTACGAGGGTGCCGTCAGAACAATAAAGGATGTAATTCCCCTTCCCGCCTCAATCGGCAGAGTCTGTCCCCATCCCTGCGAAACAGCCTGCAGAAGACAGTTCGTTGAAGAGCCTATATCAATAGCCTATCTTAAGGCATTCGCAGCAGATGAGATATTAAAAAGCGGAAAGCATATAATTCCCGAAAAGAAAGCCTCAACAGGAAAAACTGTCGCGATCATCGGCGGAGGTCCGGCAGGTCTTTCAGCCGCAGTAAAGCTTGCGGAAAACGGACATTCGGTTTCTGTATATGATAAGATGCCGAAAATGGGCGGTATGCTCAGATACGGTATTCCCGAATACCGTTTGCCGAAAAAGGTGCTTGATGCGGAAATTGCCGAGATCGAAATGCTCGGTGTTAAGATGGTTAATAATATCACCATCGGCAAAGATATAACTCTCTCAGAGATCAGAGAAAAATATGATGCCGTGCTTATTGCAAACGGCGCCTGGAAGAGCAGCTCCATAAGATGTCCCGGAGAAGATCTTGAGGGTGTATTCGGAGGTATTGATTTCTTAAGAGCAGTTGCTCTCGGCGAAAGTCCCGCAATCGGTAAGAAAACCGCCATCGTCGGCGGCGGAAACACCGCAATGGACGCCTGCAGAACTGCAGTAAGACTCGGAGCTGAAGAAGTAAGCATCATTTACAGAAGAACAAGAGACGAAATGCCTGCCGAGGATATCGAAATTGAAGAAGCTATGGAGGAAGGCGTAAATTTCCGTTTCCTTACAAATCCCGCTGAAATTATCGGAAAAGACGGAAAGGTCTGCGCCGTAAAGCTTCAGGTAATGAAGTTAGGCGAGCCTGACGAAAAGGGCAGACGCTCCCCCGTTCCCGTAGAGGGCGAATTTATCACCCTTGAGCTTGATTCAATTATTATTGCCGCCGGTCAGAAAAACGATCCTGCAGGCTTTGAGGATATTGCAACCACAAAATGGGGCACGATTTCAGCAGATGAGATCACCTACGCAACCTCACTTCTCGGTGTATTTGCTGCAGGCGACACAACAAACAGCGGTGCATCTATCGCAATTAAAGCTATAGCTGAAGCAAATGAAGCTGCTAAATTCATTGATGCATATCTTGAAGGAATCGAAATTCCTTATAAGAAGGCGGTAATTTCCGAAATCGATCCCACTGAGGATATGTTCACTGAATACGAAAAATATCCGAGGATCAGAATGCCTCAGCGTGCTCCCGAGGACAGAAGAAATGACTTCACGGAAATAAATCTCGGTCTTACTCCCGAAGAAGCAAAAGCCGAAGCAAAGCGTTGCCTCTCCTGCGGATGTCACGATTACGGACACTGTAAGCTTATTAAATATGCCGACAGCTACTGTACAGACTGCAAGCGTCTCAAGGGCGAGTACCACGAGGGCTTCAAAGAGACAAGACTTGAGGTCATTGCAAGAGATCAGCATAAATGCATTCTCTGCGGTCTTTGCGTAAGAACCTGCGAAGAAATTGCAAAGAAAGGCATTCTCGGCTTAGTCGGCAGAGGCTTTGATACCGTTATCCGTCCCGAATTCCGAAATACCGATATTGCATCTATCTGTGCATCCTGTAAAAAATGTGCACAGGTTTGTCCTACCGGTGCACTCAGAATTCTCTGATAACAAAAAAAATACGACAAGATCTGTCTCAGGTCTTGTCTTTTTTGTTGATTTGGTTTTTTCAATATGCTAAAATATTTTATGATCTTATAAAAAAGCATTCTGCTTCACCCCCCCCGTCCCCCAATCTTGGGGGCGAAAAGGTGTTTTTTGTTATAAGCAAAATTGCTCACATTGCGAGCAATTTCCTATATAATAAGAAAAAATCTTACGATTTGTCAACCCCCTACCCCCAATCTTGGGGGCTATAGGTGTTTCTTGTTATAAGCTAAATTGCTCACATTGCGAGCAATTTCCAATATAATAAAAAAGGATGATACACTAATGAAGGATTATATCAACAATGTGCTCTCTCCCCTTTTACAGGGTGACGGCGGATATATTGAGTATCTGAATGAAAATAAAGATGAGATAACCGTCCTTGCAAGAGGCGAATGCTCTAAATGTGCTAAGCTTGAAAAATGCCTTATATGGTGCGAAGACCGAATATTAAAAGAAAAAAACAGAAAGGTCAGACTCACGGCAATAAGAAAAAAGCCGTTCTTCTGGGATAAGTGAGGTAAGCTATGGCACATATAAAGGTTGTAAGACGCTCAATGCGTCCTGAGGAATATATAGAATTAAGATACGGCTGGCTCAAAAACAGCATTTATTCAAAAATGTACGAGCTGTCTCCCGTTTATATAAAAGAGGCTCATCAGATCAGCGAAAATGAATATGAGTTTTACGACAGCGATTACAGACTTCTTTCGGTGGGTGACACCTTCTATTCCCCTGACGGAAGTGCTTTCCTGAAATGCAAATGTGAGATCCCCGAAGAGCTTATCGGAAAGGATTACTGCTTTTATTTCAAGACCGCCAGTGAAATGATAGTAAAAATCAACGGAAAATACGCGGGCGGTGTTGATCCCAACCGTGAAAGGATTCCTGCCTCTGAATTTGTGACGGGAAACAAAATATTCATCGAAACAGAGGGCTTTAACCGTTCAAAGCCTGATGATGAAAGAAATCCCGAAACTCTTGCAAGACGCGGCTGCAGACAGGAATTCACAGGCTTATTCCTTACAACAGTTAACAAAAATATACAGTCTCTCTGTTATGATCTTGAAATATTCACTGATATAATTTCAAGCGGACAGTTTAACGAAGAGTATACCTCGATTCTGATATCAAGACTTGATAAGGCACTTAATCTTATTGATTATGACAACATAACCGAAGTGGATGCAAAAAAAGCAATTGATTATATTGAAGAGCATATTTATGCCGATAAAACATACCGTTCATCAGGCAAGGTTGCTCTTGTGGGACATTCTCATCTTGATATAGCATATTACTGGAGAAGAATACACGCGGTTCAGAAGAATATGCGTACCGTTCTCATTCAGATGCGTCTTATGGATAAGTATCCCGATTTCAGATATGCGCATACTCAGGGATATACATATGAAACACTTGAAAAATACTATCCCGAGGTATTTGAAGAATTAAAGCAAAAAATAAAAGAGGGCAGATTTGAAATTGTCGGAGCAATGTATGTTGAGCCCGACTGTAATGTACCCTCCGCCGAAAGTCTCATAAGACAATGCCTTTACGGTCAGCATTATTTTCGTGACAAGTTCGGGATCACCGTGGACTCCTGCTTTCTCCCCGATGTTTTCGGAAACTCATGGATACTGCCGCAGATATTAAAGAAGAGCGGTGTAAACTATTTCATTTCAAACAAAATGAGTACATGGAATGACACAAACCGCTTCCCTCACAATAATTTTATCTGGAGAGGAGCTGACGGCAGCGAGGTCTACGCTTCAGTCCCTCCCACACATTTTATCACATGGAACGAACCGTCTCAGATCGTCGAAAACTGGGAGGCTTTTCAGGATAAGCACACAGATACGGAAACTCTCTCTATGTTCGGCTACGGTGACGGAGGCTCAGGTGCAACCGAGGAAATGATAGAGCTTATGCACCGATTTGACAAGCTTTCCGTTATGCCTGAGACAAGGCATATTACTGTAAAGGAATTTCTGCACGATAATTTCAATGAAGCTCACCATTTTGATGTTTGGGACGGAGAATTGTATCTTGAAATGCACAGAGGTACATTTACGACAAAATCCGATATCAAAAAATACAACAGAAGGCTGGAAAATAAATTCCGTCTCTGCGAAATGCTTTCAGTCCTGAGGGCAAAAGAAGGAAAAATTTATCCTGAAGAAAAAATAAGAGAGCTTTACAAAAAGCTTCTTATAAATCAGTTCCACGATATACTCCCAGGCAGCCATATAACTCCTGTTTTCCGCGACTGCATAAAGGACTATAAGGAAATAGAGGCAGAGCTTGACAGTATTATTTCCGTCGGAGATACATACTTCAATCCCCTCAATATCGAAAGACAAGGTGTTGAGTTCATTGAAGATAAAAACGGCAGTTTTGTAAGAGAAGGCAAAAAAGGTGATTACCGCAAAACGGATTTCGCTCCCCTTTCTTCAGGTAAAATCAATAAAGACTCAGATGCAGTATGGCTTTCTGTTAACGAAAACACTATCGAAACTCCGTTTTATAGAATTTCTTTTGCAGAAGACGGAAGTATAGTATCATTGTTTGACATTATTCTTGACAGAGAATTCACTGACGGAGATTTCAATAAGCTCAAATTCTACGATGACCGTCCCGGTGTATATGATGCCTGGGATATACTTCCTGATTACAAGAACAAGGAAATACCGTTAGCCGTCACCGAGCGCTTACACCTTGTTTTCAGTGATAGCGAAACAGCAGAATTCAGTGTTACACAAAGCACAGAGAAAAGCACCTGGCAGAGAAAGATCCGTCTTTTCAGGAATTCAAGAAAAATCGAGGTAGAAAACATTGTAGACTGGCACGAAATCCATAAGCTGATGAAGGTTGCCTTTAATTGCAATATTCTTACCCGTGAGCTTACCTGTGATACCTCTGCAGGATATATCAAGCGTGAAATGCACCGCAACACCTCCTGGCAGCAGGCAAGATTTGAATGCTGTCACCATAAATGGTTTGATGTTTCAGAGGCTGATGCAGGTATCGCAGTTATCAATGACTGCAAATACGGTGTCGGTGTTTCGGATAAGGAGATCACTCTTTCGCTTCTTCGAGCAACCGAACGCCCCGATCCGCTGTCTGACCTCGGAGCACACAATTTCACCTATGTTATTCTTCCTCACGGAGAATTTTCTTACGGCGAAATAAATAATGAAGCTCTTATATTCAATAATCCCCTTATTCTTACAGATAATTTATCTGTACCTGAGGAATGGTGCGCTGACAAAAAGCTCATTCTTCAGAGTGTAAAAAAGGCTGAAAAATCAGATATGACCGTGCTTCGATTTGTTGAAACAAACGGTTCAAGAGGTAAAATAAGCTTCAAAAACAAGGTAAAGCTTCTTAATATGCTTGAGGATGTCATTGAAGAAACAGATACAATAATTTACAAGCCCTTTGAGATCATCACAATAGGCACGGACTAAAAAAATAAGCTCCCCGAAAGGCTCGGGGAGCAATTTTTATTTATCAGAACATTGCTTTTATTGTTGCAAAAATCATCTTGAACCAAGCAACAAACTTTGTAAGATCATCAGTTGTTCTTGAATATGCCTGATATCTGTAAAGAGCTGCTTCGTCATCACCGTAGACATCGAAGTAACCTTCTACATATGTCTCATAATTTTCGGGATCGTTTTCATCAATAACAAATACGCGGGAGCCTACTGTCTCATCGTTATAAGAGCTGAAGCCGACACCGGGAGTGTTTACAATATCAATACCCTCATAAGGAACAACAAAGTTGTTAACATGATCGTGTCCTGATACTGTTGCAAACACATCACCCTGCTGTTTGAAGGCTGCAAACTGACCGTTGTTGTAGTTGGGAGGACAGGGACTCTCGTGAAGATGACCTTCAACGCCTTCGGGAAGAGTAAGATATTTATCTCCGCGTGAAATGGATTCGGGAGTACCTGCTTCACATTCTGCAAGAGCATCAAAAATCTCAGGAACAATAATGTGCTGGAAGTTGATTGAGGGAACGGGATTGCCACCGTTGAGCGCCTTAAGCTCATTCGACTTTTCAACATACCATGCAATCTGCTCTTTTGTGGTGCATGCATAACCGCCAAGATCATTTTCGGTATTATATGTGCCGGAGTCTGTCATCCAGATATTGAATGCAATTCTTGTTCCGTCGGAAGAAACAACGGGAATATTATATGTGCCGACACCGGGAATGCTGTCGCCTTCATTGTAACCGACAAAGCAGTCATAGGACTCATAGACAGACATCTGAAAGTCCTTGTCAGCAAATTCACTTTCATCATCATGATTTCCGAAAACAGCAGCTGTGGGAACACCTGCTTTTTCAAAAATGCTCATAAATTCATTTATTGCTGCACGGGTAATTACCTTTGTATTAGTGCTTCCGCCTGAAATATTATCACCTGTAAGCACAACAAGGTCAGGCTGTACCTTTGCCAATGTGTCCTGAAGGAGCTTCTTTGTGATAGTCATAAGAGGATATCCGTCCTGAATATCAGCAAACTGTAAAATTGTAAATTTGCCGTCATCTCCGAAACGAAGCGTATTGTCCTTTTCCTGTGCTGATACAACAAGTGACATTACACCAAACAGCATAAGAGCACTTAAAATAACAGCAAGAATTTTCTTTGTTCTGTTCATTGTTATCTCTTCTTTCTTAATAATTTGTGTAATTATATTAGCATAAACTATATTTTTTTTCAATGTTTAATTGCATTTTTTGTAAAAAAGATATATTATGAAAAAAAAGACTATGGGGACAAGGCTATGAAAAATATTATTAATATTATCAATTTTGCAAGAAAATGCGAGCCCAGATCCGAAGATGACAGTTTTCTTTTTTCAACAACCAAAGAGGAATTAGAGCTCTGCAGAAAATATAATTTTCCGTCTACCGTGCTTCTGCAATATGATGCTCTCATTGACGATGAATATATTGATTTATTAAAAAATTATCAGAACAATATTGAAATAGGTCTTTGGTTCGAGGTAGTAGAGCCGCTTACCGAAGCTGCGGACATTCCCTGGAAGGGCAGATTTCCTTGGGACTGGCACAGTGATGTAGGCTTTTCAGTCGGTTACACCCCAGAGGAACGAATAAAGCTTATTGATGAGGCTTTCGGAAAATTCAAGGAGATATTCGGATACTATCCTGACTCCTGCGGCTCCTGGCATATAGATGCATATTCTCTTGATTATATGTATAAGACCTACAATATCACAGCCTCTTGCAACTGTAAGGAGCAATACGGTACAGACGGCTATACTATCTGGGGCGGTATATATTCGGGAGCCTACTATCCCTCGAAATACAATATGCTCTGCCCTGCAACCACTACCGAAAATCAGATAAATGTCCCCGTTTTCAGAATGCTCGGTGCTGACCCTATATATCAATATGATATGAATATCGGTTCCCCTGATGCCGTTCAGCATGTCACCTCTCTTGAGCCGGTATACGGAAATTCAGGCTGTAACGAAAATTGGGTAAGCTGGTATCTTAAAGAAAATTTCAACGGCAAGGGCATTTCTATGTCTTATACACAGACAGGTCAGGAAAATTCCATGGGATGGAAGGATATTTCCAAGGGACTTCCGATGCAGTTTGATATCATTGATAAAATGAAAAAAAAAGGAGAAATAGAACTTCTCACACTTAAAGACAGCGGAGTATGGTTTAAGGAAAATTATGAATTCACACCGCCTCAGGCTCAGATGTTTGATTCGGATATAAATGATAACAGATATAAAACCGTATGGTATAACTGCAAAAACTACAGAGTTAATGTCTTGTACGAAAAAGGCAGGATATGGATCAGAGATCTTTACTGCTTCAATGAGCTGTTCAAAGAAAAGTATATTTATTGCCGCGAAGACAGTCATAACTGCTCATATTATACACTGCCCGTTGTTGACGGCTTCAGATTCAGCGACAGGAACACACGAGCAGGCTTATATTTTATGCACAACGATCACGAAATAAGCTTTTCTTCTCCTTGGCGAACATTCACAAAAGACAGCACCGCAAATATTTATCTTGGCGAAGAGCTTAAGATAACTGCCGATGAAAAGTGTATCAGCATCAGATGCAGCAAGAAAAACTGGCATATGAGCTGTATTAATTCCGAAAATGCCGTCCTTCCGTATTTAACGGCGGAAAACAAAACGCTTGAAATGAATTTCCGCTATTTCGGAGATGAGGACTTCTTCTATAGTCTGAAGCTCGACAAAGGTTATTTCAGAATAAGCAAAAACGGATTTATGATGTTCCCTGAAGACGGAGAAATCAAAATAGCGTTCCGAATTTAAAAGGTTTCTTAAAAGTTTTACATTTTATTCTGAAGATAAATCAACTTACCTGAACAAACAAATTGTTGATAATACTCTTAACTGTTAATCACAATGACAGCCGCATACGGCGAGTGCCTTAAGGACACTTACCGATGCGGCTGTCTGTTTATTACTATTCTTTTATTAAGGAATACTCACCGTTTCTGAGAATAGATGCAAGCTCTTCAGATGTAATAATTCTTTTATCTGTAATTATTCCGCCGTGCGACAAAACATGAGAAAGATGCGCATCTGCACCCGATGTCAGAATAAGATTATTGCGAGTAGCGGCATATTTCTCTGCAAGCTCATTTTCATCCGGCAAATTTCCGAAATTAAATACTTCTATACCGTCAACAAATTGTTCAGGCAAAGGTCCGAAGTCCGGCATATAGCTTCTTTGCCTGAAGGGATGAGCCTGAATTATTATAACTCCGAGCGCTGACAATGTTTTATACCATATCTCTGGACTTTTTTCCTTAAGCTCCGGATGAGAATAAAGCATTTCAGGAGTTAGTCCGTAACAAAGGATTTCTTTCCCGGAGCCGACATGCTCTTCTATACCGAAAAGAATATTTATTCCGTATTTTTCTGCGGCTTTACAGCATTCAAGATAATCCTTTTCATAAAAGCTTATAAATTTTTTCCACGGAAGCTCCCTGTCAATTCCGCAATTTCCGTTATAAAAATGATTTGTCAGCACACAGCCGGCATAACCGGCTTCATGCAAGCCTCTGATAAGATCATAAGGCTTTATCCGACCGCAGTGACTGCAGGGAGATGTATGACAATGCATCTGATATTTAAATTCAGCCATATTAACACCTTTTTTCAGTTTATTTGCAAATAACATCAACAAGATGCTTTCGCAGAGCACATCTTCCGGGAAAGCGTGCTTTCATCGAAGATATAAATAATTTATTTCTTTACAAAAAAATATTCAGGCAAAACTACTAAACGCTCATTTTAGCTCGATCCAAAAGCGCATCATTTCTTTTCCCTCAAATTCAACTGTGTTTTCAAGCACTCCGCCGTTTGATACTATTGTTTTCATAGAGGGAATATTAGTTTTATTGCAGCACATGAGTACTCGGGGTATTCCCAGCTTTTTACATTCATCAAGCGCTAAAGCAACAAGCTTCGTACCATAACCCTTTCTTCGCTCAGAAGGTCTTACACCGTCTCCGATATGCCCCACGCCCTGAAGAAGCCTTTCATTGAGATAATGACGGATATTACATGCGCCAATAAAAATATTTCTTTCATCATCATAAAGAAAAAAAGTAGAATCAGGTACAAGCCTGCTATCTCTCTCTTTAATTTCAAGCTCAGAAAGATACTTTTCTTTATTATGATAGTCATTCTTCACAATAGCATATGGAACGACGCTTTCTTCTGCAGCTGTCCATTCATCCAGCATATCAATAAGAAGATCAAAATTATCCTTATTCAGTTTCACAAGCCGCAGCATATCCTCACTCTCCTTGACAAAACTCACAATTCAACATACATTTTCACGTATCGTGCATTCTTTCCTAAACTACAAGAGCATTCTGCTTTAACAATGTGTTCACGATCTTGTGGATTAAAAGGTGATTTTTGCTATAGGCGAAACTGCTCACTTTGCAAGCAATTTACTATAAAAAAAGAATTAAATAAAAAAACAAAAAACCGTGTATAAACACGGTTTACTTTCAATTATCAGAAATACACCCTCAAAACTGAACAATGAGTGAAGAAGAACCAAGTAAAGAGGTCAAGCCCTCGACCTATTAGTACTGCTTAACTGAACACATCACTGTGCTTACATACGCAGCCTATCAACCTCGTAGTCTACAAGGGGTCTTACTAGCTTACGCTATGGGATATCTAATCTTGGAGATGGCTTCACGCTTAGATGCTTTCAGCGTTTATCCAATCCGCACTTAGCTACTCGGCCATGCCACTGGCGTGACAACCGATGCACCAGAGGTGCGTCCATCC